>VGOE01000044.1 GCA_016876035.1 Chloroflexota bacterium | reverse complement strand
GCTGGGGGACTTTATTCAAATAGTCTCATTTCACCATTTCACCTCCGTCTTCTGCCTTCACTTTGCCCTGGCCAGCCTCAACAGACCTTTAACCTCTGGTCTCTTCGGGTTCGCTTCGAGTGTCGCCTTGAGTGACTCTGGCATCACCTTCTTTATTTCCGCCAGAGTCATTCCTTCCTTGCTGCACTTTAGGATTAGGCCTAGCCTGGGCAATGTGGTCGGTCCGTATAGCGCCTTTCCCCTCAAACCGACACGAATAGGTTTAGGGATCAGCCCTTGTTTGACGTAGTATTGGAGGGCCGATAGGGTAACTTCCCAACCGTTAGCCTTGGCTTGTTCAAGTATCGTCTCTGCCGGATGGAACCACAGGACCGGGTCACGGCTAATATCGCCACTGTACGGACGTAGGAATGCCCCTGAGAGGAATGTCTCATACAACTCGAATACCGCTTCTGCATAACTGAGTTGCGCTGTCTCATAGAGCCTCTGGGCGGATCTCAGGGCTTGTGCGCGCTTCAACAGCTCACCGCGTGCCTCTGCCATTGCGCTGGCTGATTTCCAGATGGCATTGCCTTTGAAGTCCTTGTGATAAAGCGGGGCCAATTCTTCCATGAGCATCTTCAGCCGCAGCCCGATGTTGAAGTCCTTTCCTTCCTCGGCTGGTGCCTCATCCAATCCGCTTGCGAATGTGTCTATGTCTTCATGTACAGCATCGCTCACTGTCTTCCACAGCCAGTCCTGGCCTTCCTTGGTTTTCAGATATTGGCGATGCAGAGGTGATTGCCACAACACCACTCCCCTTACATCATCCTCTCTCTCAGCATCTTCCTTTACCTTCTTCCCCTCGTCGCTCTCCAACCACGCCTTGTTACTCGGAAAGGACAGCAACTTGTCCAGTTGCTTTTCCCTCTCTTCGCCTTGGAGTTGCCCCCACTTCTCGACTTCGACTTTGAACTGCTCAAGCTCATCTTCCATATCGGTTCCTCCAGCGATCATCTACGTTCTCTTGGTTTTCCGGCTAAACTCATTGATCTTATATCTCCCCATTGACACTTTAGATTATACCATAGACACTATGCTTTTGTCAAATTGCTGTTTAGTAGTGCCTAGGCCAAAAATAAAAGGCCGTTGCCTCATTAGCACCTCCATCTACTTATAGTTTAACACAAACACTGCTACTTTGTCAAATGGCTGATTAGGAGCACAGCTAAGTTCGGCAATCTCACCTTTGGAACGAAACAGAACGCTAGCCACTAGCCCCCTGTTCAGTAGTGGTTCCTGCTGCAACCACAGGCTATGTTTCAGCACCTTGCTTACTCCGTTTTGTGCCTAGTTCTGAAATCCCAAGCCGGTGGCAAAATTCGGGAAGGGGTGTCATATAGTATTCGTGATCTTCGGTTCCAGGGTCACTAGGGGCGGCTCCGTCCTAGTACCTATCGCCCGGACTCAGCCGCTTGTGAGCTGCCCTGGCTCTTTCGTCTGCCCTAGAAGCGCCATACCGCCCCAGCATGGTTCGGCTTCGCCAGCCAGCCAGCCGCATGAGATCGCCTTCCGTGCCATCGCTGGCCAGCCAGAGATGAGCAAAGGTATGGCGGAATAGGTGGGTGTAGGCATGGCCTATACCGGCCTGTGTTGCCCGATTTTGAACCACCTGGTAGATTCCCGATGATGTCATGGGGCCGTGCTTGCCTAGCCATAGTTCAGGTCGTGATGCTTGGGCATGAAGAGCGCGAACTCTCAGATAACGGTCAAGGTCTCTAGCTGCCCGCTTCCCGAAAGGCACTATACGAAGGCGAGAACCCTTACCCACTACTGTCAACGTTTGGGCATCCAGGTCAACCTCATTTAAGTTGAGGCTCGCCAATTCCCCTCGTCTCAAACCACAGTCAATCAGTAGTCGTATGATGGCGGTGTCCCGGCGATCCTCGAAATCCTTGCCCTCGCATGCCTTGAACAGTGCCTTAATGTCATCGTCGGACAATACCTCTGGTGGTTGCTCTGGAACCTTCGGGGGGTGCATCTTAGCCATAGGCGATTGTTTAATCTCCCCTTCTTCCACAAGCCAGCCAAAGTAACGTTGAAGGCCGCGATACCGGTTGGCAGCCGTTGCAGGCTTCCACTTCTCCAGAAGGTCGGCAATGAAAGACTCGATATACTCTCTGGTAACCTTGCTGGGATCCGTGGGCATTCCTTTGCCCACCAGGAACTTGATAAACTGCCTCACCGATTCGCCATAGGTCTCAAGGGTGCGTTTAGAGAGGTTTTCGGCCCGCAAGCCTCGGAGAAACGAGTCCAGTAAGAAACTCTGCTCTACAGTTAGGGTGTCAATGACCATGACGGAACCTCCACTGATTTTTTCTAATGTTATCATCTGAATCAGCGGTATGTCAAGTCTTGGATGGGGCAAAATGTCCAGTTATGGGGTCAATTTACGAAGGAAAGTGGGCGATATAGGATTTGAACCTATGACCTCCTGTGTGTAAAACAGGCGCTCTAAACCCCTGAGCTAATCGCCCCCTGTGGCACGCCTGGTGGGGCTTGAACCCACGACCTTAGCCTCCGCAGGGCTACGCTCTATCCATCTGAGCTACAGGCGCGCTTGGTGCCGAAGGTGGGATTTGAACCCACATGCCCGTATTGGACACTACGCCCTGAACGTAGCGCGTCTGCCATTCCGCCACTTCGGCCACTCACCATGCTTTGTTTGCCTGTGCCCCTCAAGGCTGGCGCAGGCAGCGATAGCGACACCCCTGGGCTGCTGCCCTCCTGGCTATGGGTCAACCAGGAGAAAAAGCAACACCCCCTCGATGCTTTCCCACGCTGTTACATTATATCTACTGGTTCTTCGGGGAGTCAATCTGCTTGGGGGCTGTCATTACGAAGTGTGCCTCGATCCATAAGCGAGGCGTCTATCTCAGGTCACCGCGTTTCTTGGGGTGGGGGTAGGGGTGCCTCCAGATTACCTTGGCGCCCGAAGCCTTCCTCAGCTCCTGCTGAAGTTGCTCACGGCCTGCCTTGTATATTTGGATGAGTTGATCCTCGTATGCGTAGTCGAAGGGATCGCCGAGGTTCTGCTCCATCTCGCCGCCAGGTGGCAGCGGGTTCTCGGAATACCACTGGACGGTCAGCTCCAGCGCCTGGCGGACGGGGACTACATCGTGATACCCTAGCTGTGCTTTTATCTTGCTGATGTCCAGCACCCGATGGTATCTGAACAGGGCTTGTGTCGGAGCAGCACGAAAGCCCGGGGGCAGGAGATCGAAGGGTATTTCTACAAACTCAAATTCGTGGTTCATTATGTGAGCCAGGATGCCTATCCACTCGCGGTTATAAAGCACTCTTTCATCAGATACGTTATATATCTGGCCAGCCGAAGCCGCGGGATTGTCCACCGCCAGCATTATGCCTTGGGCTATGTTGTCGGCAAATCCCCGTGAGAGGAGCGTCATGCCCCCTCCGGGAAGAATGACCTGTTTTCTCTTATCGCGCACCCGGCGAATGATGGCCCACTCGGGAGGGCCGATGTGGCGGGGGCCATAGACTATGGGATACCGGAAATGGGTGGCGTTGTAATGACCATTGTGGTGGGCTTGCATGACCACCCGCTCCGATTCGCGAACCTGACCAGAGAAGTGGTCTACTCCGGGGGCTGTTGCCAGGGGATCGTCTTCCTTGAGCAGTACCGGCGACTCCTCCATCTTCTCCCAGGGGTTAGACTCAGTAACCCTCATCCACCCCTTGTATGTCGCCAGCGCCCCTCCAACCGAAATGAGGCGAGGGGTCTTGCCTATGAGCGCCTCGGCCAGCAATCGCAGCCTTCCGTACACCACCAGGGCCAGGTCGAAGCTCTTTCCTTCCAGGGCCTGCCGTATGCTTTCACGCCAGTGGGGATCGGCATGGATGTGCTCTACCTCTGGGGGGAGATCGGCCTCGTGTACGCCCCGATGGAGTATGGCTACCTCATAACCCCTCTTCAGCAGCCCGGATATAATGGGGACACCGGTAGCACCCGTGCCACCCACTACCAGCGCTTTCACCACCAACCCCCTTGTCCCGACTCTAGGCTAGGGGTTTGAAGTATTTGATATCCAGGACACTGGCCTCCCGCTTTTCCTTGAATACCGCCTGAAGCCTCATGCCGATCTTCACCTGTTCCAGGTCTACCTCGCCAAGCATGTGCACCAGGCCGGTATCGGCCCCATCCAGTTGAATTATGCCGTATATGATGGGCGGCTCCACTGGCTGCACGTTATTCGAGTGGCAATCGACGGTATACGTCAGCAGGGTGCCCTTGTCACTCACCTGAACCCACTCAGAAAGCTGGCCAAAGCAGTCCTTGCACGTGGACTTGGGTGGAACGTAGACGCGGTTGCAATCAGGGCATTGGATTCCCAAAATTTTTTTGTTGTCCCTCAGCTCAACCAGAAACCGGCTGCCTACAGCACCGGCAGAATAGCTGTTAGGGATATCCATTTTCCCTTCGACAATAAAGGCATCGGTTCCTTCTACCTGCCATATCTTTTCCTGGAACATTGCTTGCCCTCCTATTCCTCGATGGTCCTGAAATAGAGGATATCACCCAACCCGCGACCACGCCCCTCCTCTTTCCAGACGGCCTGGACCCGCTTCACCTTTGGCAGCTTCTCCGTGTCTTGCTCCTCGAGAAAGTGATAGATGTAGCAGCCGTTGTCTAGCTTGATGCTGGCCAAGGGATAGGGATTAGCCCATCTTTCACCCATGTGCGGGTTCCACATAGGGAAGACGAGGTAGGTATATTGCAGCACGGTGCCCTTTTGACCCATCTCCACCCAGTCTTCACCAGCGTAGACATTGCACCTGCCGCACGTTACTTGCGGGTGCCACAGCAGATCCTTGCACTTAGGACAGCGATTGGACACCAGCTTCTTGTTATCCCGGGCCTCTTTGTACACTTTGCCCATGTATTTGCCCGTAGACCACCGGTAGAATCGAGGCTTCGTGTATTGTATGTGGATGTATTCCGGCTCCTGTGTCATTTCATTGCCTCCTACAAAGACCTCTTCAACAGTGTCATCACGGTCCAGTTTGAACCACCGAGGGCTGTGGCCACAGCCGTCTTCACATCCCTGGTCACCTGGTGTTCACCGGCATCCCCTCTGACCTGAAGTGCGGCCTCAGCAATCCTGATGACGGGTGTGGCTCCAATGGGATTGGTGGCTATCACGCCACCAGAGGGGTTCACCGGAAACTCTCCTTCGATTTCTGTCATCCCCTTTTCCACCATTTTCCATCCCCCGCCCTTTTCGCAGAAATGGAAGTGTTCGTAAAGGCTCATCTCCTCCCAGTTCGAAGGCTCGTATATTTCTGCCATATCAATATCTCTGATGGGTTTCGTTATGCCGTTCCTCTTGTAGAGCTTTTCAGCGGCTATCTCCTGGGAGTAAGGCTCCGTGCCGGTGATATCGCCGAAAATCCCCACCCTGAAGGGCAACTGGTGTACTGCCACCATGTCTGCAATCCACACGGGCTTCTTAGTGATCTTCTTAGCCCTGCTCTCCGATGCCAGAACCAGGGCGCAGGCACCAGAGGACTGGGGACAGAAGTCTAGCAGCCTGATAGGCCACACCAGGTATCCCGATTGTATGATCTCGTCTATGCTGCTCAGCCCCAACTTGAGATGGGCGTAGGGATTTCTACATGCTCCCCGGTCTGCCTTCACCCGGACCATAGCCGCATGTTCCTCCTTAGCCCCCGATTTCTCCATATAGGTGAGTGCCTGCTTGGCGAACTCCCCGATGGCACCCGTGGCCATTCCCTTGCCCCACACTGGGGTGGCGCAGGTGGTAATCGCCGCCGTGGTATCTCCGGTATCCTGCTTCTCAAAACCGACGACCAGGGCGATGTCACACAGGCCGGAGGCGACGAAATTGAATCCTTCCTCAACTGCTGAGGCACCGGTGGTTCCACCAGTGCCTATCTTGAAGCCTGGCTTACCGAAGGCGCCGGTTTCAGCGGCCATCCAGTGGTCAGGGAGAAACAGTCCTTCAAAGGTTTCCATATTGCCTGTGACCACCGCTTCAATATCCTTCATTTTCAAATGGGCATCGGTCAAGGCGGCTCTCACTGCCTCGTTGGCCATCTCCGGCATATTCACATCAGGACGCTTGTAAGTGTGGTGCGTTTGTCCAATTCCAACTATAGCTACTCTATTGGCCATGTCTCACCTCCGACTACCTTTTGCCCAGGACCATCACACCCTGAAGCTGCCCGCAGACCCCAGTGATACCATGGGCCAGCGCTATCTTGGCTCTAGGCACCTGTCTATCACCTGCTTCGCCACGAAGCTGCAATACTGCCTCAGCCACGCAAGCCATTCCGGCAACACCGTTGGGAATACCAGCCAGCATACCTCCAGAAGGGTTCACCGGGAGCTGACCTCCCATCTGCGTCGCTCCACTGTCGATCAATCGACCTGCCTCTCCCCGCCCACAGAAGCCGAGCCCCTCCATCCACAGCAACTCCTGGTAGGAGTATTCTTCGGAGATCTCAGCCACATCTATTTCTTTCCAAGGGTTGCTGATGCCAGCCATGCTGTAAGCCTTCCGAGCGGCTGACACCAGGGCATCACACTCAGCCAGGTCCCGCTCCCCCAGATAATGCGTCTCATAGCAATTCGCCACACCCAATACCCAGATTGGCTTCGCAGTGAGCTTCTTGGCCTTTTTCTCTCGAGCCAGAATCATGGCACAGGCACCATCTGAGATGGGTTTGGCATCTAGTAGCCTGATAGGAGAGGCCAGCAGCTTTGAACCCAGGACATCGTCCACAGTGATGTCCATGGGCTCCTGGGCGTAGGGATTCCTCTTGCCATTGCCGCGATTCTTCACCGCGACCTTGGCACATTGCTCTGGCGTTATGCCGTACTTATACATGTAGCGCTTAGCTTGCATGGCAGCGGCAGTCAGAAAATCAAATCCCAATTGCCTCATAAAAATGGGATCCAGCGCGGCATTCTCCACCATGCTCTTGTCCGCCTGAGATTCCTTCATGTGGGAGACAACAAGGACAACCTCATGGTGGCCTGACAGAATGCGCGCCACAGCGCAGTAGAGAGCATTGATGCCATCCTCGGCCACCTTGTCCTCATTTGAAAGGTGAGCACCTACCACCGGCATAACACTGGTGCTCGAAATCGTTTTGCCATCCCACATATCCTGGCAGCAGGTCACAGCACAGTCGATCCCACTGCCATCGTCAGAGAAACCGAGGCCGGTCTCTTCAAGGACTGGCCGTACTACCTCGTATGCCAGCTCGCCCTCGAAGGCGTCGGCCCTGTTGGGATGATATTTGGTCTGAGCCACTGCTACTATTCCCACTCTTTCAGCCATGTGCACCTCCTTCCTATTCTTCTTCGTGTCCTTCCAGTCGCAACCTGCCTCGAACCTAGCCTAACTCCTGGATATGGCGAGGAGTACCAAGATTGAAAGACGCAAACCCAAGGATCAACTGTCATTGGGGTTTTCCATTGCCATCTGGCAAATAGGGTTGATGCCGACTGCGAGCTTCTTGTCTCTGCATTGCACCATGTTGACACTCGCCATGATACCAGTCAGACTCATCTCTTGTCAATGCAGCGTTGTGCCGGGTAGTGTCAGGCCAACGCTCCCTTTGAAAAACTGCTTCATTGTTTGCTGCTCGTCTGGTATAATACTTAGGTATGGTGGTGGTCATAAAAGGATGAAACCGAAGAGACAGCAAGCTTTCCTCTATTTGCTCATACTAGCCGCCATTGTTGTCCTGGTAGTGGCTTTCCTGCCCGGAGGCGCAAAGACACCGAAAGGCAACATGAACGACGTGGTGGCTCTTGCCAAGCAAGGCAATATAGACATTGTCCAAAGTGGCGAGAGCCTAAAGGTGTTGAATAAGGAAGGGAAAGAAATACTCAAGGCGTCCTTTGGTGGGAACACTCCTGAGCTGCGGAAATATCTTGTAGATGCAGGCGTGACAGAGGAGGAACTCGCCACCATTGGCATAGAATATAAGTCTAAGAGCGGCTTTAACTGGGGAACTTTGCTGTTCACCATGCTACCCTTTATTCTCATTATCGGCATCTTCTGGTTCATTTTGCGTGGCGCCCGGGGGGCCAGCAACCAGGCTTTCAATTTTAGCCGCAGCCGAGCTCGCATGCTTACCGGCACCAGGCCGACTGTTACTTTCGCCGATGTGGCTGGGGTTGATGAGGCAAAGCAAGAGCTGCAGGAGATAGTGGAATTCCTCAAGTCCCCGGAAAAGTTTCTGGCCCTGGGAGCACGCATACCCAGGGGAGTGTTGTTGGTAGGCCCGCCAGGCACCGGGAAAACATTACTGGCCAAAGCTGTTGCCGGAGAGGCGAATGTCCCCTACTTCTCTATCAGTGGCAGCGAATTTGTGGAGATGTTCGTCGGTGTTGGTGCTTCCCGGGTGAGAGACCTGTTTGACCAAGCCAAACGAAACGCTCCTTGTATCATCTTTGTGGATGAGATTGACGCTGTGGGCCGTCATCGGGGTGCGGGTCTGGGAGGCGGGCACGACGAAAGGGAACAAACCTTAAACCAGATTCTCTCGGAGATGGATGGTTTTGACAGCTCCACCAATGTCATTGTCCTTTCTGCTACCAATCGCCCCGACATATTAGACCCTGCTTTGCTCCGTCCTGGTCGCTTTGATCGCCAGGTAATCATAGACCGACCCGATATCAATGGCAGGAAGGCGATACTGAAGGTTCATGCCAAAGGCAAGCCGTTGGAAGACTCGATAGACCTTGAGACTATTGCAAAACAAACGCCTGGCTTCAGTGGTGCTGACTTAGCTAACCTGGTTAACGAAGCAGCTATTCTGGCTGCCAGGCGAGGAAAGAAGGTTATTAGTACGGCTGAGTTTGAAGAAGCCATTGATCGTGTGATGCTTGGTCCGGAGAGGAAGAGCAGGGTGATAAGTCAGAAGGAGAAGGAGATTATTGCCTACCATGAGGCAGGGCATGCCCTGGTAGCCAAGAAACTCCCTCATGCTGACCCGGTGCATAAGATCTCTATCATTGCCCGTGGCATGGCAGGGGGCTACACAAAACAACTGCCGGCTGAGGATCGCCACCTTTACACGCCGAGCCAGCTTAAGGACATGCTGGCCACTTCCCTGGGAGGGCGGGTAGCAGAAGAGATCATTTACGGCGAGGTGAGCACGGGAGCCCAAAACGATTTAGAGCATGTCACCGCCATCGCCCGGAAGATGGTGAAGGAATACGGCATGAGTGACAAATTGCCCCCTCGCACCTTCGGTCGCCGGGAGGAACTGGTCTTCTTGGGGCGGATGGTCGAGGAACAGAAGGATTACGGTGACAAAGTGGCTGACGTGATTGACCAGGAGATCGAGGCCCTGGTTAACAGCAGCTATAATGTAGCCAAGAACATCGTGGTTGAGAATAAGGCAAAGCTGAAGCAGGTCGCTGAGAGGTTGATCGCTGAGGAAACTATCGAAGGTAAACACTTAGACATGCTATTCGATGAACCCGTCCCTGTGGGGGCTTAAGCAGAGCAAGACTAGCTTGATTGAGATAACTCAAACCCCTATCCTTCCTGAAATAGCCATCAACAAGGTTCGTAAGGATACTTATGGTTGTATAGTCGCCTTTGTAGGCATGGTTCGGGATTTATCTCATGGGAAAAGGGTTCTCTTCCTGGAGTATGAAACCTCGGCGGAAGAACTAGCTCGAACGGAGCTGCAGCGCATAGCGGATGAAATTCGGGCTAAATGGCAGGTGGGGCATGTGGTCATACATCACAGGCTGGGAAAGCTGAAGGTGGGGGAAATCACTTCAGTTTTTGCCATAGCAGCGCCTCACCGCCGTGAAGCCTTCGAAGCCTGTCAATATGCTATTGATCGATTCAAAGAAGCAGTGCCCATGTGGGAGAGGGAAATCACAGAGGACGCAGAGGCTAGCCAGCGCTGATCCGGCTAACTCTGACGTTGCGCCACATAATCTGCTAGGGCAGTCAGGCAATCGTGGGCAGAATTGCGGGGAAGTTGCTCCAGGGCGGAGCAGGCTCGGGAGCAGAAGTCCTGGGCAATCCTGTAGGACTCTTCAATGGCTGAGGAATTCCGCACCATCTCCGTAAGTAGCTGCGATCCTCTCTCTGGATCTTCCTTCAGGACATCCTTTACCGCATCGCTATCGCCACGCTCCAGGATGAGTATGACTGGCAGGGTGAAGACGCCTCGCGCTAGGTCGCTGGCCACAGGCTTGCCCAAAGTCTCCCTCTTACCAGTGAAATCAAGGATGTCATCCACGATCTGAAAGGCAATTCCCAAGCCGTACCCGTACTCCTTGAGGGATTGTACTGCCCATTCTGGGGCATTGCTCAATACTGCCCCTGACTCGGTGGCAGCAGACAGGAGAGAAGCTGTCTTGTTACCGATCGCCTGGAAATAGCGCTCCCTGCTTCGATTGAAAGGATTGAGCGATTCTAGAATCTCGCCAGTGCATATGTTCATCAGGGTCTGGGCGAAGAGTTTGATCACACGAATATTCCCTGTCTCTGCCGTCATACGGGCTGAGGCAGCGAAGAGATAATCCCCCAGAAGCACTGCGTTAGCGTTACCCCAAAGCTGATTAACGCTCAGTTTACCGCGACGGAGATCGGAGGCATCCACTGTGTCATCGTGTACTAGAGTGGCGGTGTGTAGCAACTCCGTTCCCGCTGCGGTAGGCAGCAGTAAGTCCACATTGTAGTTATAGAACGTGCCTGCCAGCAAGGTCAGGGCAGGCCGAAGCCGTTTGCCCCCATTCTTCAAAACGTAGCTTAATTGCTCCACCAGCCCGGCAGGAGCAGCCTCGGCCACCTGAATCAGCCTCTCCTCTACCAGAGCCATCTCCGGTTGGATAGGCTCATAGATCGAGTCAATAGTCAAACCTCTCCTTTTCCTTGGCTTGCGGCGGTTGCCCTTTGACCAAGTTGTTGGTTCAGCCGCTCGGTCTCCTCGGCTACCACTCGCTCATCCAGTTTGACAAATAGGGGTTCGGGGCGAGCCAGTTTCTGGCCTGGGGGCAATCTGTGGAAACCCCACCCCTCTTCCTTGACCAGTCCCTCAAAGCCGAGGAGATGATGCAGTTTCTGAGAGCTAAAAGGTAGGAAAGGATAGAATGCTGTCTTGAGACAGGAGATGACGGAGAGGGAAACAAAGATGGCGGTGGCACAGCTCTCCTTGTTGTCCTTAATCGTCTTCCAGGGTGACTTCTCTTCTAGATATCGATTTGTCTTTTGGGCCAGGGACATGGCCGCCTTTATCCCCTCTCTGAAATGACAGTGGTAGAGGGCCTCGTCAACTGAATTCAGGGTGGACTCTGCTTCATGAAGCAGGCCTTTGCTGGCTTCGTCAAGCTCGCCAGGGACAGGTACGCGCCCATCAAAGTAGCGATGAGCGAAGGTCAAGGTGCGATGTGCCAGGTTGCCATAATTAGCCAGCAGTTCGTCGTTATTGCGGCGCACAAACTCCCGCCACGAGAAGTCAGTGTCCCCCGTCTCCGGCATATTCGCTGCCAGCAGATAACGCAAAGGATCAGGATCATAGCGTTCCAGGTAGTCTGGCAGCCAGATAGCCCAGGAGCGGCTGGTAGAAAGCTGCCTGTTCTCCAGTGTGAGGAACTCGTTGGCTGGTACGTCATAGGGAAGGTTCAGCCCCCCATATCCCATGAGCATTGCTGGCCAGACCATGGTGTGAAATGGGATGTTGTCCTTGCCAATGAAGTAATAGCTCTTGGCCTCTTTCTGCCAGAAATCCCTCCATCTGTCTTCTCTGCCAGCGAGCTTGGCCCACTCCTGGCTGGCTGACAGGTAGCCGATGACAGCGTCGAACCAGACGTAGATTCTCTTATGCTCAAAGCCGGGTTGCGGCACTGTTACGCCCCATTCGATGTCTCGAGTAATAGCCCGATCCTTTAGACCCTCTTCCAGGTAGCGGAGGGTGAAATGAAGCACATTCTGTCTCCAGTGGCCCTGCTGCTTTACCCATTGAAGCAGGTCGTCTCTGAAGGCACTCAAGCGCAGAAAGAAGTGCTCCGACTCTCTGACCTCCGGTGCGCTACCGCACAGTATGCAGTGTGGGTTGATCAACTCGCCGTAGTTAAGAGGCTTGCCGCATCTGTCGCATTGATCACCTCTTGCCTGTTCAGAACCGCAGTAAGGGCAAGTGCCTTCCGTATAACGGTCAGGCAGGTAACGCTGGCAGTGGGGACAATATGGCAGGGGTGTGCTGGCGCGATAGATGTGGCCTTTGTCCAGCAGCTTGAGAAAGAAATCTTGGACCACCTGGGCATGATTCGCGGTGCCGGTATTGGTGAATAGGTCGAAATCAATGCCCAGCTTCTCCCAGGAACTAAGGAATTCTTGATGAAACCTGGCGGCTATCTCTTGAGGCGTTTTGCCTTCGCGCTCAGCGCGTAGGGTTATGGGAGTACCGTGCTGGTCACTGCCGGAAACCATCAGCACCTCATTGCCTTTTGCCCGGTGGTAGCGGGCGAAGATATCCGCTGGCAGATAACAACCGGCTACGTGTCCCAGGTGCAAAGGGCCGTTGGCATAAGGCCAGGCTACACCGATAAAAATCCTCTCTGTCAAGAATCAACTCCCAGAAAATTGTACCATAACCTCACGCTGGGTGAAATGGGACGATTCGAACCTATGGACCTGCGTTAGCTCCTTAGACGGCAGATATCCAAGTGGATCTAATCTTTGGCGCTACGACTGTCGCTTCGCGATGCGAGACCCTTCGCTACGCCCAGGGTGACAGCATCCGTAGGTAGGTATCAGAGGCTACCCTGGAACTCGAGGCAGGTTGGAGCAATTGCTCGAACCTCGCCTGGAGCGGATGCTTCAGGATACCCGTTTCCGTGAGTTCTCAAACATTCTCTCTCGGCTGTTACGCAGAACTAGCGTATCCTCGCTATCTCCTGCTTGTATTCGTCCAATAGCTTGAGGTATTGAGAATCGAGTTGAGCCAGGACGTTGCGCCATTCCTCCCGAAACTGCGGATGGCTCTCTGCCTCGACTCTCGCCCCCGAAGGCAGGTTACCCTGCTGGCGCATCGCCTGCTCTATTCCTGCCTGAAAGTCCTGCCTTAGACCCTCGTAGGCTTGTCTTCTTTGTTGCTCTCCCTCATTCTCATAGTGAGCGAAAATGCGTCTCATCTTGCTGTACACGTTCTCTATGGCACCTTTGTCTGTCTTAATAGCCTTGATGCCGTCCATGGCCCTCTTATTGTTCTTTCTGACAACATCGTTTATCGGCAAGCTGATGTTTCTCAGGAGAATCTCTTCCGCCCCCTTGATTACGAAGCGCTTTGCCTTTTCCTCGTGCTTGCCCAGCTCGGCCACTAAACTACCCCCCTCCCGGAGGTAGTCAGCAGCCAGTTTCTGCCCCTCAGGAAGGTATTTCCACTTCAGCACTTCCTCTTCTGAAGGCTTCTCCAACTTCTCCACCCTTTCCATAGCTCTTTCAAAGGCGCTCTTAATCTCCCCCATCTCTGTCCTCCATGCTCAAGTGACCCATCCCTCATAGCTTTTTGGGCTCGCCTGTCTATTCCCTCGTATCATGAACATCCCACCCAAATACCTGGCACATGCCACTACCAAGTTGCAAAGGCTTTTTCCTTCGCAGGAAAGCGAACATAGTATAAACTGAGCGATAAGGCCTTTCAACCCAGCTGAGGAAGTACCCACATCTGGCTGCCTCCCAAGAAACTTGACAAGTGCCTTTCGAAAGTTATACCTTCGTATCTAGAAGGTCGATCAGAAGAAGGGTGAGCCCGAATAGAGTGATCGAGGATTGGATGGCTTTGGAGTTGGTCACCTGATGGACTATATGAGGCATGCTCTCTCTTTAGCCAAGCTTGCGCTTGGGCATACTAGCCCCAACCCGGCGGTGGGAGCGGTAGTCGTCAGGGATGGGGTAGTGGTGGGGGAAGGATACACCCAGCCACCATGGTCACACCACGCCGAGGTTGTAGCCTTGCAGCAAGCGGGAGAAAAAGCCAGGCATGCGACAATGTATGTTACTCTCGAGCCGTGCTGTTTCCAAGGTCGTACTCCTCCTTGCACCCAAGCCATTGTCGCTGCTGGCATTGACGAGGTGCATCTAGCCATGATCGACCCCAACCCGAAGGTTTCCGGCCGTGGGAAAGCAGAACTGGAAGCAGCCGGGATAGGCACACACCTTGGCGAGCATGAGCACGAGGCACAGGAGCTTAATGAGGCATATGTCAAGTTTATGAAAACAGGTATGCCCTTTGTAACGGGTAAATTTGCCATGAGCCTCGATGGGAAGATCGCTACCAGGACTGGGGATTCCAGATGGATCAGCGGTGAGGAGTCAAGAAGGTATGTGCACTGCCTACGCTATCAGATGGATGCTCTGATGGTGGGCGTCGATACCATCATAACTGATGATCCGCAGCTAACTGCCAGGGTAGGGAGGGAGGGTGGCCAAGTAGAGAGGCAGCCCTTGCGGGTGGTGGTGGATAGTCAAGGCCGCACTCCGCTAAATGCACGGGTGCTCCAGGTCCCTGGGAAGACCCTGATAGCAGTTGCTGAGGGACTGGAGCCAGCCAACATAACTGCCCTTTCTCTAGCCGGTGCAGAGGTCGTAACAGTTCCGGCAAAGGAAGGACTGGTTGACCTCGATGTATTGCTCCGCATTTTAGGACAAAGGGGAATCACCAGCATTATGGTGGAGGGTGGAGCAGGCGTCTTCGGCTCACTTTTTGAATATCGCTTGGTAGACAAGGTTATTGCCTTCATCGCCCCTATCATCATTGGTGGGGAGGCAGCGAAGAACCCGGTCAAGGGGAGAGGCGTAGAAAAGGTAGCCCAGGCAATGAGCCTGACCGGGGTCAAGGTAGAGAAGATAGGCAAGGACGTAATGATTAGCGGCTACGCCGACCGCTAGATCGCCTCTGCAACAGAGAACATATTCAGGAAGGGAAAGCAGCGACTTGTTCACTGGTATTATCGAAGAAGTAGGTATGGTCAAGGCGGCCGCAGTAGGTTGGTTGACGATAGCGGCTGGCGAGACACTCCAGGGAACAAAGGTGGGGGATAGTCTAGCGGTCAACGGGGTCTGTCTCACGGTAACGTCTCTCGATGCCAGTTCTTTCTCCTTAGATGTTACGCCTGAGACCCTACAGCGCACCAATCTTGGCGGCTTGCGCCCAGGCTCTGGAGTAAATTTGGAACGAGCCCTCGTTCTGGGCGGGCGGGTGGGGGGACACCTGGTGCAAGGTCACGTAGATGCTACCGGCAAGATCGTGTCGCTTGTACCCAGGGGTGAGTCCATTATCGCTAGGTGCTTCGCCCCACGGCAGGTGATGCGTTATGTAGTGGAAAAGGGATTCATTACCCTTGATGGCGTGAGCCTTACCGTTGTTGATTGCGACGCCACTTCCTTCAGTGTCTCCTTAATCCCCCACACCATAGAGCACACCAATCTGGGCAGCAAGCGCGCTGGGGATGTGGTGAACCTGGAGGTGGACATTATTGCCAAATATGTAGAGAAGCTCAAGGAGGGACAGAGGGGTATTACCCTTGACTTTCTGGCTGAGCATGGCTTCTCTCAATCACCACGTTCCCTTTCCCGAGCTAGAGAGGAAGTTTAGGTGAGCTTAAACACAATCCCCGAAGCGATTGAGGATATTAGAACTGGCAAAATGGTCATCATTGTGGATGATGAAAGCCGGGAAAATGAGGGGGATCTGGCTATGGCAGCAGAAATGGTCACTCCTGAGGCCATCAACTTCATGGCCAAGGAGGGAAGAGGGCTGATCTGCATGCCTGTTGTTGGTGAGAGACTTGATGAGTTAAGGATCCCCCTGATGGTTAATGACAACACCGCTAGGCATTCTACTGCCTTTACGGTATCCATAGAGGCAAAGCACGGGGTAACCACCGGCATCTCTGCCCAGGATCGTGCAGCAACTATCAAAGCGGTGCTTGATCCAACCACCCGTCCAGAAGACCTGGCTCGCCCAGGACACGTATTCCCCATAAGAGCCAGAGAGGGGGGGGTCCTGGTGCGCGCCGGCCACACGGAGGCTGTTGTTGACCTATCCAAGTTGAGCGGCTTGTACCCTGCGGGAGTAATTTGTGAGATCATGAACGACGATGGCTCTATGGCTCGCCTGCCTCAACTGAAGGAAATGGCCGCCATGCATGGCCTGAAGATCATCAGTGTGGCTGATCTGATCACCTATCGCCGCCGCACCGAAAAGCTGGTGCGACGCGTGGCCGAAGCTAAGCTGCCCACTAGGCATGGCGAGTTCGTCGCCATTGCCTACAAGAGCACCATCGACCCTGATGAGCATATAGCTTTGGTGAAAGGTGACATCTCCGGCGAGGAACCTGTGCTGGTCAGGGTACACAGCGAATGTTTGACCGGCGACGTGTTTGGAAGCCTTCGCTGCGATTGCGGTGACCAGGTTAACATGGCATTGCGTGATATTGTGGCGGAAGGTAGAGGGGTATTTCTCTACATGAGGCAAGAAGGTCGAGGCATTGGGCTTCATAACAAGTTGCGCGCCTACGCGCTACAAGACCACGGAATGGATACTGTGGAAGCCAATGAAATGCTCGGTTTTGCCTCCGACCTGCGCGACTATGGCATCGGCGCCCAAATTCTGGTTGACCTGGGCCTGAAAAACATTCGCCTGCTGACCAACAATCCCAAGAAGATGGTGGCTCTAGAGGGGTACGGCCTCAAGGTGGTAGAGACTGTACCCATCGTGGCCCCGACAACTCCCTACAATGCCTCTTACCTGGAAACCAAGGGCAAGAAGATGGGGCATCGATTTGCAGCCGACAACAAGTGAGGAGGACACCATGGGCAAACACTACGAGGGCACGCTACTGGGAGAAGGCTTGAAATTCATGCTGATTGTCTCCCGTTTCAACGAATTCATCTCTAGCAGGTTGCTTGCCGGGGCTCAAGATGCCCTGCTTAGACACGGCGTCAAGGAGGGCGATATTGATGTTGCTTGGACGCCAGGTTCCTTTGAAATACCCCTCATTGCCAAGAAGGCAGCACGATCAGGCAAGTATGACGCCGTCATTTGTCTTGGCGCTGTCATTCGTGGGGGAACGCCTCACTTCGACTACATTGCTGCCGAGGTGAGCAAGGGAATTGCCAATGTGGGGCTGGAGACTGGCGTACCCACCATCTTTGGAGTCATCACGGCCGATGCTCTGGAGCAGGCCATTGAGCGTGCAGGCACTAAGGAAGGCAACCTGGGGTTCCGAGCTGCCATGCATGGCATCGAGATGGCAAATCTCATCAGGACCCTTTAGACAGGTCTAGAGTCATCTTATACTGCTATCCCGTTGGCGAGGCTGAAGCCTGGCCAACGCAGGCTCACGGGATCACCTTATATACCTTATCTCCCCGCCTCACTCGGTCAGAGACCTTGATCCCCACCGAATCCCCAGGTCCAGCCATTTGCACATTCTTGTTTTGAATCTGCATCGACTCTACAACCAACTCAAGATCGGTGGTGTGGCCCTTGATATGGACTTTGTCTCCTACCTTCAGCGTGTCGATCAACTCAATGCCTGCCACAACCGGTCGGGAGAAGAAGTCGCTTACACTGCCGATTTCCACTTCTTCTGCCATGATGAGTCACCTCCTTTCAACATAAGGATCTAGAGTTCAAGGTGCACAAGGCAAAACGCTAACTCTGGATTTCGCTCTTTGAACCTTGAACAACTTCCACCTTACTCGCTGCCCCACTACGTGTTAGCACAGCCTTGCGATGGCACTTGAGACACTTGATTCCAATATCTGCCCCTGCCCTAACCACCTCCCACTCATAGCTACCGCAAGGGTGCGCTTTCTTAAGCCGCAGCTTATCACCAGGTTTGACCTTCAGCAACATTTTACCTGACCAATGGACCCGGGAGAAGGGAGTTGATCTGGCAACGCAGCTCGTCAGCCGCGCGGCGAGCCGCCTGGGCGAAATCCTTCTCCTTCGAGGCATAGAGGATTTGCCTTGAGCTGCTGAAAATCGCCCCCTTGCCTTCAGCGTCCGCCCCATAACGGACTGCCCTTTCCAGATCGCCACCCTGTGCCCCGATGCCCGGTATAAGCAGCATCATATCAGGGCAAACCTTCCTTATCTCCCTCAAGTCTTCAGAACAGGTAGCGCCCACCACCAAGCCTATGTTATTGAACTTATTCCATTCCTTAGCTTTTTGAGCCACCAGCATGAACAAAGGTTGCTGCCTACAGTCGAGCATCGCTGACCAGCAAGCCAAAGCCTGGAAATCGGTGGCGCCAGTATTCGAGGTGCGGCACAGGACGAATACCCCCTTTTCCTTATAGTTGATGAACGGCTCCAGCGAATCATAGCCCATATAAGGATTCACTGTTGCCGCATCAAAACCAAACGTCTCAAACAAGGCTTTCGCGTAAGCTCTGGCGGTGTTACCGATGTCGCCACGCTTAGCATCCCCGATAATGGGCACGTTGTCAGGCACGTACTCTACGGTCTTTTGTAGTGCGGTCATACCTTCAATACCCAAAGCTTCGTAGAAGGCCAGGTTAGGCTTGTAGGCGCACACCAGGTCAGAGGTGGCATCCACAATCGCCTTGTTAAATTCCAATAAGTCCACCCTGGGCATCAACCCAGGATCAGGGTCGAGACCAAGGCAAACCAGGCTATTGTTCCTTTGTATCGCTTGAAGAAGCTTGTCCGTAAAGGCCATGCTGCACCCGCCCCCGCCGAGACTGGTCTAACCCAAGGTACCCGATAGCTGACGGCCTCCCAGCAAATGAAAATGAAGGTGGGGTATGGCTTGACCACCCTCACGCCCACAATTAGTAGCCACTCGATATCCCCTTTCAGCCACCCCCTCTCTCCTGGCAACCTCATTTGCCACATGGAACAAGTGAACAGTGAGCTGGGCTTGTCCTGGACCGAGTTCACGCAAGGAAGATATATGCTCCTTAGGCATCACCAATAGATGTACTGGCGCCTGAGGATTGATATCTCGGATGACGATCACCTTGTCGTCTCGGTAGACGATCTGACTAGGTATCTTACCAGCGACAATCTTACAAAAGAGACATCCCTCTTCCATTCTACCCTCCCAGGAACCTAGAGACCGAACTGACAGGCCACCGCCTCTCTGTGGAACTGAGCATCACCGAAGAAAGCAGCGGCTGCCTCGCCTCGCCTGAAGTATAGCTGCATATCGTGGTCAGTAATATAGCCCACGCCCCCATGTATTTGATGCCCCAAACGGGTGACTCGCCTGATGGCCTCACTGACCCAGGCCTTAGCCATAGATGCCTCTTTTTCAGCAGGAAGTCCCTGGCTGAGCAACCACGCAGCTTCGTAAGTAAGGTACCTCATGGCATCAACATCGATCCGCATGTTGGCGCAGTGATGCTGAATAGCCTGGAAGCTGCCTATAAGTCGGTCAAACTGCACCCTTTCCTTGGCATAGGCCACGCTCATTTCCAATACCTGTTCCCCCGCTCCCACCATTTCCGCACACTTGGCTACGGCTGCCCACTGCAAGGCTTTTTCTATCACCGTCCACCCTTGATCCAGCTCACCCAATACGTTTTTCGTCGGCACCATGACGTTGTCGAAAATCACTTCACACTGTCTGTCGCTGGCAATAGTCTTTAGCAAGGCGCACCTGATGCCCTGGCTACTGGCGTCTACCACAAACAGGCTGAGCCCATCGCCACCAGAGGGTCCTGGCTTCGTCCTGGCCAAGCATAGCAGATAGTCAGCTACATGTGCATCAGGCACAAAAAGCTTGGTCCCGCTGACAAGGTAGTCGGTCTTGTCGGCGACGGCTTTGGTCTGAATTGAGGCGGCCTCATAGCGGCCACCAGGCTCTGTGAGGGCCAACGTGAAGATCTTCCCCTGGGCTATGGCCGGCAGAAACCGTTGCTTTTGTTCCTCATTGCCAGCCGCGAGGATTGGCAAGCCACCTAGGACTACAGTGGAAAGAAAAGGACCAGGCAGACAGGCACGCCCCATCTCTTCAAGGAGCACTATCAGATCGAGGAAACTGCCACCACCCCCACCATAGCTTTCGGCGAAGGGTAGCCCCAGCCATCCCAGTTGCACCATCTTGGACCACAACTCTGGCGAGTAACCCTTTTCGTCCTGTTCCATTTGACGGACAAATTGCTTGGGGCATTCCTTCTCCAGGAAATCCCGGGCCGCTGTCCTCATCATTTTCTGGTCTTCAGATAGATCGAAATCCAACTTGCCTCCTTGGTCACACCTATCCCGATGTCACTCAGCGCTTTCCGACTGCCTTTCGTCTCCAAGACCGACTTGCGCCGCTGTAAGCAAGCCTCAAGTACGGTAAGAATAACAAAAAGGGCACAGCAATATCAACCTCGTCCCGAAATCAGCGATCGGGGATTAAGTGTTGCCGCATTGCCGTGACACACCCACGACGAGGGTATTTTCCTGGGTTCCCTCTGGCGGGGATGGAGTAAACTCAACCCCAGAGACCACCCAAAAGGGCAACTGGGGGGCTTACGACAGAGGCCTTGCAGGCACCGCGGACGGTGCAGATGTATTAGACAGACAGCGAGGTGGACGATGCACCGAGGCGCGTATACGCCTCCGGCAGTACCATGCCCACAAGGTGCTGTGGGCGCTTGGCATGGCAGAACTGTCCCCACAGCAAGACAAGGGGCAATCTGATACCCCAACCTTATGACAAACAAGCCCAAAAACCGCTTATTTCGAATCAGATCTCTTGGCAGTGTCAAACATACGATAGGGGTATTGTGTTCTATCTCCCAACCGGTAGCGTAACATATTGTGTGTAAAAAGAGGGGGGCGTATCCTTCTAGAGATAAGAGAAAGATATCTTAGAAAGGAGGACGCCCCATGGTACAGGTCAAAGACCTGACCCAACTAAAGTTAGAGGATTT
>VGOE01000043.1 GCA_016876035.1 Chloroflexota bacterium | reverse complement strand
GCCCAGGAAGACAAGCACGCCCCATCTCCTCCAGCAGGATTACTAGATCAAGAAAGGTGAAACCACCACCTCCGTACTTCTCAGGGAAAGGAAGCCCAATCCATCCCAGGTCAGCCATCTCCTTCCACAGCTCGGGGGCGTAGCCCTTCTCGTCCTCCTCCATCTGGCGAACCAGGGTCTTAGGACACTTGTTGGCCAGGAAATCGCGCGCCGACTTCCATAACATCTCCTGCTCTTCACTAAAGGATAGATCCATTTCTCCCTCCCTGAAAGTGTTTAGCCTCTAGGCAAGCCCAGTCCGACACTGGCCACGGTGTTCTTAGACGCTTCGTTAGTACCACCCTCGATGGTCATAGCCGCCGAAGCCAGGTAGAGAAATTTCATTCTGCCCCTCAGCTTGGCCCACCTGGACTGCTCATCCAGTGGCCCGTAAAGCCCCAGGATTTGGGTACCAAGATTAGCCAGACGCTGAAGGATGTTGCCGCCAAAGGGCTTCATCTGACAGGCTTCAGCTATGATTGGCATTCCTTTGGTGGCCATCCAGTTCAACCTCAGACCCAGATTGCGTCCCACCTCGATATCAATAGCCAACTGTGCCAGCCTGCTTCGAATAAGAGGATCCTTGCTAAGGGGCTGACCATCGACGTAGGTCTCCCTGCAATACTGCACCAGCATTTCAAAATCGCGTCTGCCACTGTTAATAAGCCAGTAGCCAAAACTCTTCTCGGTAGCCACACCGAAGAGGGCTACTCTCCAGCCCCCGTTCTTCTCTCCCAGAACGTTCTCCTTAGGAACCCGGACGTTGTCATAGAAGACTTCGCAAAAGGCCGGGTGGCCGGTCATTTGAGGTATGCGACGCATGGTGATCCCCGGGCTTTTCAGGTCAACTAGAAAAGTGGTGATTCCCTTATGCTTGGGAACGTCAGGATCAGTCCGTGCGTACACCGTGGCCCAATCAGCATAGTGAGCTCCGGTCTGCCAGGTCTTTTGCCCGTTTAGAACAAAACAGTCCTCCTGCTCGACTGCCCTTAACTGGAGACTGGCCAGGTCCGAGCCTGCGTTTGGCTCGCTCATTCCCACAGCCCACTGCACATCCCCACGTACGATAGGCGGAAGAAACCTTTCCTTTTGTTCTTCAGTGCCGAACTGTAAGATGAACTGTCCTATCATCAGAGCAGCAGATATTGCCCAATATGGTGCTCCACGGTAGATCAGCTCCTGCTCCAAGATGAATTGCCTCATCATCGGGGCCTCCTGGCCCCCGTATTTCTTTGGCCATTGAAGGCCCAGCCAGCCCTTAGCAGCCAGTTTACGCCGCATCTCAAGGTCAAAATGGTGGAGCTTCTCGTCTGCTTGCTCGCTGTGCCCATCAGGATCCACGCCTAGCCAGTCATCTGGCAACGCTTCAGCAAGGAAATCCTGGACTTCCCTTCGAAAGGCCTCTTCGTCCTGGGCAAGACGAAAATCCATTACTCTCCTTTCCGTTCTGCTGGCTGATACTGCAATCTGATGGCTGCGATCTTGCTATTGATGCTACTACTTGGCTTACATGGCTCAGCAATAAACTGCCCCATATTGCAACCCTGGGAACAATAGTCCATATCCTGGCCCTTGATGAACCCCGTCATCCCTCGGCTCTGCAAAGTTAGACAGCTACCTTCAGATGCTCTTGCTCGATCTACTTCTTGGGCAATCCTAACCCCGCCCTGCCGGCAATGTGATTCTTTGAATTCTCAGTAGTGCCACCCGCCAAGCTAGAGCCTATCGTGCTTAGATATTCGTGGCTGAATCTGCCACCAAGTCTGACCCATTTGGAGCGCTCATGTAGCGGCCCGTAGAGTCCCAGGATTTGCATCCCCAAATTGGCCACGCGCTGAGCTATGGCAGCACCATGTACCTTGATCTGGTTACTGGTTTTCACGGTGGGCTGTCCCTGGATTGCCTGCCAGTTCAACTCGTGGCCCAGGTTACATCCTACCTCGATCTCAATGGCCATCTGTGCCAGTCTATTTCGAACGAGAGGATCCTTGCTCAGGAGCTGGCCGTCGACGTGGGTCTCATTGCAGTACTGGATCAGATGATCCAGGTAGCGCTTGGCATTGTAGATGGCGAACAGCCCATAGGTTCGCTCAGCACCAAAAGCATGCAGCAAGACTTGCCACCCTCCGTTCTTCTCGCCTAGCAGGTTCTCTTTAGGAACCCTGACATTGTCAAAAAACACTTCGCAGAAGGCAGGAATGCCTGTCATTTGAGGTATCTGGCGTAGAGTAATGCCGGGGCTCTTCAGGTCAACCATGAAGACACTCAGGCCCATATGCTTATTCTCAGGATCAGTCCGAGCATAGACCATCTCGTAATTGGCATTGTGGGCACCGCTGGACCAGATCTTCTGGCCATTAAGGACGAAGTAGTCTTCTTCCTCTACCGCTCTCAACTGGACAGCAAAGGTATCCGAGCCAGCATTAGGCTCGCTCATTCCTATGGCCCACTTCACTTCGCCTCGGGTAATCGGAACTACAAACCTGCGTTTTTGCTCCTCAGTCCCAAAAGTTAAGATCAGGTCAACTTGGGCTATGGCAGTATCCATCCCTGGCGCGCCGCGATAGGCCAACTCTTGCAGCAGGATCATCTCCTTCCATAGCGGGGCTTCTTGCCCGCCGTATGCTTTGGGCAAGGTCAGACCTATCCAACTCTTTTGGCCTAGCTTGCGCCACATCTGCCGTGCTAGCGGACCCACGTCTTCCCTGGTCTCTTCCTCGGGACCGGGGTCGACTCCTAACCAGCCAGGCGGCATAGATTCATTGATGAACTGCTGTACCTCTTTGCGGAAAGCTTCTTCATCATCAGTGTAGCGAAAGTCCATCAGTCTCCTCTCCGCTACCCAGCTACATGCCTAGTTGCTGGGCGACGATCTCGCGATGAAAATCAGCATCACCAAAGAATAGCTCCGCCGCCTTCGCACGCCTGAAGTAGAGCTCTAGATCATGATCCTTGGTGAAACCAATAGCGCCATGTATCTGGTGCGCTTGTGCTGTCACTCTCCGATAAGCCTCGCTTAACCATCCTTTGATCACCGAAATCTCCTTGGCGCACGAAATCCCTTCGCTCAGCATCCACGCCGCCTTGTGCAAACTCACCCGCGAGCTGTCTACATCAATCGACATGTCAGCCAAGTAATGCTGAATGATCTGGAAACTTCCTATCGGACGGTCAAACTGTACCCTGTCCTTGGCATATTGGATCGTCATCTCCAAAACTTGCTGCGCACCACCCATCATCTCCGCTGCCTTCGCCAGAGCCGCCCATTGTATAATCTCTCCCACCATCCCCCAGCCCTGGTTCGGCTTGCCCAAGACACTCGCCTTGGGCACCTTCACCTTGTTCAAAGTAAACTCGCACTGCTTATCCCCAGCTATCGTCCTCAGAAGATGGGTGGTTATACCTGGACTTTTCCCATCTACAATGAACAGCGTAATGCCCTCTTCCGGATTGGCTGAGTCCGCTGTCCTGGCAACAACAATGATATAGTCGGCAACATTAGCGTCATTGACAAAGAGCTTGGTGCCACTGATGACGTAGTGGTCTCCTTCCACCTTTGCCTTCACCTGAACAGAGACAGCATCGTACCTGGCACTGGGCTCCGTCAGGGCCAGGGTAAGGATGGCCTCACCCTTACATATCTTGGGAAGAATATCCTTCTTCTGCTGCTCTGTTCCCCATTTGGCAATGGGCAAGCCACCCAGGACCACGGTAGAAATGAAAGGCCCAGGAAGACAAGCACGCCCCATCTCCTCCAGCAGGATTACTAGATCAAGAAAGGTGAAACCACCACCTCCGTACTTCTCAGGGAAAGGAAGCCCAATCCATCCCAGGTCAGCCATCTCCTTCCATAACTCGGGAACATAACCCTTCTCGTCCTCCTCCATCTGGCGCACCAGGGTCTTGGGACACTTGTTAGCTAGAAAGTCGCGCGCCGACTTCCATAACATCTCCTGCTCTTCACTAAAGGATAAATCCATCTCTTTTCCCCTTTCTAACGCGGATTATTTCTTTTGTGGCGGCTTGGGTTCCCTGGGCAAGCCCAAACCCATGGTGGCTATCGCGTTGCGGGCCACCTCGGTAGTGCCAGCGGCGATCGTATTGCACACTGTGCTCAGATAGAGATGCTTCATTCTGCCTCCCAACTTCGCCCACTTGTCCTTTTTCGCATCCATCTGTCTCCAGTTACCTCCGACCGACCCCAGTGACCCGTAGAGCCCCAGGATTTGCATCCCTAGGACTGCCACACGCTGAGTAAGGACACCACCCAACACCTTTATCTCGTTGGCAGTATTAGTGACATCCCCACCCTTCAGCGCCAGGTAGTTTAACTTGTAGCCCATATTGCGGGCTACCTCAAGCTGAATGGCCAGGTCAGCCAGCCTGTTGCGAATCATCTTGTTCTTAGCAAGAGGTTGACCATTAACCACCGTCTCCTTGCAGTATTGCACCAGCAGGTCGAGGTCTCGCTTGATGTTGTAAATCAGCATGATTCCATAGCTTCTCTCATGACCGAGAGCAGCCATGACTACTCTCCAACCGCCATTCAGCTCTCCCAGCAGGTTCTCCTTAGGCACCTTGACGTTGTCATAAAACACCTCGTTGAAGGCGTCCAATCCGCTCATCATGGTAAGGCGGCGCATAGTAATGCCAGGGGTGTTGTAGTCGACAAGAAGTATGCTGATCCCTCGGTGTTTGTAGGCAGTAGGATCGGTCCGGACGTAGACTGGGGCAAAGTCAGCACGGTGGGCAGCGCTCTGCCATGTCTTTTGGCCATTGAGTACGAAGTAATCCCCTTGCAGATCTGCCCTCAACTGGATATTGGCCAGGTCGGAGCCCGCATTTGGCTCGCTCATCCCCGTGGCTCCCTTCACCTCCCCACGCACCATGCGCGGTATATACTTCTGTCTCTGCTCTTCTGTGCCAAATTCCAGAATCAGATCCCCCATGCCTCCAATGAACTGGTAGGCATCCAGGCCTGGAGCGCCGCGATAGGTCATTTCCTCTTCCAGAATCATCTGTTTCCACAAAGGTTGCTCCTGGCCCCCGTATTTCTTTGGCCAGGTTAGACCCAGCCATCCTCTGGCAGCTAGCTTACGCTGCATCTCACGACTCACCTCGTGAATTTCGTCAAAGGCATCCTCGTGATACATGTCTGGGTCTATGCCGGGCCAGTCAGGTGGCAACTCCCGATCAAGGAATTCTCTTACCTCTTTTCGGAAGGCTTCTTCCTCTTCAGTGAAACGGAAGTCCATCCTTTCTCCTTTCCAGTCACTTCAATTCTAAAGTCCCATTTCCCTGGCTATAATCTCCTCATGGTATGCTGTGTCCCCAAAAGCCATCTCCCCCAGTTTGGCTTGCTTGAAATACAGGTGCATATCGTGATCATGCTGAAAAGCGATAGCGCCATGTATTTCATGGCCCAGGAGGGTCATCCTGTGATAAGCTTCATTCACCCAAGCTTTAGCCAGCGATACCTCTCTGGCACAGGGCATGCCTTCGCTCACCATCCAGACCGCCCGACGGGCAACGCACCGGCAGGCATCCAGGTCATTCAACATATTGGCGCAATGGTGCTGGATAGCTTGAAAAGCCCCTATGGCACGGCCAAATTGGACTCTTTCCTTGGCATAGGCCACGGTCATCTCCATTACCTGCTCAGCCCCACCTAGCATTTCAGCACACTTTGCGGCGGCTGCCCTGGTCAAAACCTTATCTATGTATTCTTTTCCACGGTTGACCTTCCCCAGGACATCTGCCTTCGACACCTTCACCTGATTGAACTTCACCTCACACTGTCTTTCGCTAGACATGGCTGGAAGCACAGTACAACTCAGGCCATGGCTCTTTGTGTCAACCAGGAAAAGGGTAGACCCCCTCCCAGTCTTCGCCGCACATATAATGTAGTCGGCTACATGAGCATCAGGGACGAACAGTTTGGTGCCATCGATGATGTAACCCCCTTCCACATTCCTGGCCCTCACTTCGAAGACACCGGTGTGGCTGAGGACATAAGGCTCGGCTACGGCCAGCGTGAGGACAAGTTCGCCTCTGGCTAGCTTGGGCAGAAGACGTTCCCTCTGCACCTCACTTCCGGCCTCCATTACAATGGAGGCGCCCAGAACCACCGTAGAGAAGAAAGGCCCTGGCAGGCAGGCCCGACCCATCTCTTCCAATAAGATAGCCAAATCGACAAAGCTGCCTCCTGAACCCCCGTACTCTTCCGGCAGTACCAGTCCCATCCAACCCAGATCAGCCATCTTGTGCCATAGTTCAAGAGAATAGCCCCTGGTATCTTTGGCCATTTCCTTAACCGAGCTCTTGGGTAACTCGTTGGTAAAGAAGTCACGAGCAATCTTTCTCAGCATCTCTTGCTGTTCACTAAGGCTGAAGTCCATCCATACTCCTTCTCTTCTGCGGGGAGGCAGCTTATTTTCTGGGCAATCCCAGTCCGGTGGTGGCCATAGTGTTTCTGGCGATCTCGGAGGTACCACCCGCCAGGCTATCGCCTGCTGTCCAGAGGTACCAGCGCCGTAGGTTGGCCCGCAAAGAGGCCCACTTGTCGGCCTCATTTAGATGGGCGTAGGGCCCCATTACCTGCACGCTTCTGTTGAAAAAGCGCTGCCCCATGTCATCTGCCAACACCTTGGCCGCAGAAGCCTCATACGTCAGTGGTAACCCCCTGTCTATCTTCCAGCCGACATTCCAAAACACCAGACGGCAACTTTCAATTTCAATGGCGTTCTCCACCAGCTTGTGTTTCACCATGGGGTCTTTGGCCAGAAATCGGCCGTCACGCCGTGTCTCCTTAGCATATTGCACCAGGTCCTGGTTAATCCTGTGGCAGAAGGCTGGCTTAGGGAAGCGGGCCCAGAATCGGTCAAACTCCAGAGTCTTTGTCAGGTGAATGACGCCCTGGTTTTTCTCCCCCAGGAGATATTTCTTCTTGATCCGCACGTTATCCATGAATACCTCGCTGTGGAAGACCTCTCCATACATGCTGATCATAGGCTGAACAGTAACACCGGGAAGTCCCTTGTCCAATAGGAACAAGCTTATGGAGGCCCACTTCGGAATACTTGGGTCGGTTTCGGTTCTGGCAAAGAGGAACCCGTAATCGGAGAGATGCGCCAAAGCACTCCACACCTTCTGTCCATTGACCAGATAGTGATCATCCTGCTCAATGGCAGTAGTCCTCAGGGCCAGAAGATCAGAGCCAGCATCTGGCTCGCTCATAGCCAACCAGAGAATAGTTTCGCCTCTGCCGATGCCCGGCAGGAATTCTTGTTTCAGTTCCTCGCTTCCCAGCTCCAGGACGGTATTGCTCATAGACCAGCATATGGCAGCCGCTGCCCAGGGAACCCTGGCCAGGGCTAGTTCCTCAAATAGAATGAGAAGGTCCATCCAGGGTCGTTCCTGTCCACCATAATTCTTCGGCCAAGTCAGGGATATCCAGCCCTTCTTGCCCAGTAGACGGACAAACTCGTATGAGAAAGCGCCATGCCCCCACGAGTCTTCCCCCGTTTGAATGGGGAATTTCTCCGCCGGATTGTCTTTCAGGAAATCCTTTATTTCCTGGCGCCACTTCTCTTGTTCAGGAGTGAAACCAAAATCCATTCATCCTCCTTTGGCACAGGTCACCTAGCCACCGCCTATCCATTACTGGCCAACCTGCCCCGAGGACAGGCTCTGAATACATCCAATGTCCCTCCGCCTCAGTCTCCGACCGACTGCCGAAACAGTCACGACTATATAGGCACCGACAGCAGTGCCAGACCTATATGTATATGCTTTCCTAGTCTCGAGGCCCAACAATGGTGACTGACGCCTGGAACATGCCTGGCGTACCACCCTGCGAATGAGCCAGTCCCAGCTTAGGATTCTTTAGTTGGCGCTCACCAGCCCTGCCCAGTAGTTGGTTGTAAAGCTCATAGACCATCCTCAGCCCACTGGCACCCACGGGATGGCCAAAGGATTTCAATCCACCATCCGTGTTGATTGGCAGGTCTCCCTTGAGAGTGAAGCTCTCAGCCTCCACCTCTTCCGGCCCCTTTCCGCGCGGACAGAAGCCCAGAGACTCATAAATTATGAGCTCAGTGATGGTAAAGCAATCGTGGACTTCCGCCATACCTATCTCTTTGCGAGGGTCCTTGATGCCCACCTGCTCATAGGCCTGCTGGGCTGCCACCCAGGTCTCGTCCCAGAAGGTGATGTCAACATCGGAGCGGAACTTGCCCTTGAAGGGGTCTATACGACCCACTGCTAGGCCGAGACCCTTAATCAACACGTAGTCCTGGGTGTAGCTCTTGGCCTTGTCAGCGCGGGTTATTATGGCTGCTGATGCTCCGTCCGTAACCGGGCAGCAGTCAAACAGACCCAGAGGCCAGGCGATTATAGGCGCGTTGAGCGCTGTCTCCAGGGTTATGGCCCGTCTGAAGTGTGCCTTTGGATGCAAGGCGCCGTTGGCATGATTCTTGACGGCAATCTTGGCGATGATCTCCTTCCCCTTGTCCCGGGGGATCTTGTACTTCTCAAAGTATTGCACCGCCGATTTAGCAAAGGAAGCCGGTGCCGAGCCAACGACGGAAATAGGGTGCATGGAGCCAGGCATTTCCAGAGCGCCGCTGCCATAGTCCTTCAGCTTCTCGAAGCCGACGCAGAGGACAGTGTCGTACATCCCTGAGGCCACGGAGAAGGCTCCCACCCTCAGAGCCTCTGCGGCAGTAGCGCAGTTGTTTTCCACTCTGGTGGCTGGGATCTTGTCTAGTTGTAGCGCCTCCGTGACTGTAGACCCCGTCCACATACTCGAAGACACATTCCCCACAAACACCGCTTCAATGTCTTTAGGGCCGACCCCGGCATCTTTGTATGCCTCATAGCAACATTCGATGATCATATCGGGAACGCCCATCTTCCAGAGATCCCCGAACTGGGTACAGCCCATGCCGATTATGGCTACTTTATCTTTTATGTTACCCATTTTCCCTCCTTAATTATCGCACCGGTTTAACCTTCCAGGCATAAGCAGCAACATCGCCCTGCCGCTCGAGTCGCCTGAAGGTCATCTCCATCGGCTGGCCAACTTTCATGTCCTCTATCTTGCCGAAGTCCGTCATTTCCAGCTCCATTCGAGCGCCGCCGGAGAAATCGATGATGGCCCTGCCCTGCGGCGGGTCGGTGACTTCGGGGATAGTGGGTATGGTATCCGTGCTGAAGCTGTAGACCGTAACCTTCTGGTCAAGGAGTTTTACCTGCTCGTAGTCATCCTTGGAGTAACACTTGGGGCAGATCCTGCGGATAGGAAACTCAATCCATGCGCACTGTTTACACTTGCTGGCATGTAATTTGTACATTGAATCGCGCTCTCTCCATAACTGCGCCAAGCCCGGTGTGATGGGAGTCATCCTTGACGGCTCCACATAGAAAAGGTGCCGCAGCCTCAGGTATTTGGCATAACCAGGCAGCATCTTCTTTGATTTGAGATAACCTAAGACACCATGCCTGTCTTTAGCCTTGTCTATTTGTTCTGTTACCTTGAGGAGCATGACGTCAACGCCATCCCCGTAGCCCGCCACAAGCAGGGTGTCTCCTGCCTTAGCCTGCTCCAGGGCAGCTACCAGAAGCATCAAGGGGAAGGCGGTTCCGGTATTGCCCATTTCATTGAAGAGCGGGTATTGGAGTTGAGTTTTGGCATCAAACTTCAGTGCCGGGGCCATAGCCCCATGTGCCCTGGCATCGGGAGCACTCAAGATTAACTTGGTTATGCCCGCTGGCTCTACACCGAACTTCTTCATAGCTGCTGAAACGGCACTACGAACCAACGGCTGATAGCCCTCGGAGAGGGCAAATCGATCACTCCAGACATGGACAAACTTGTCGTTGGCTGGCCTCCAGGTATCGGTGAAATCACTGGAGAGGGAGTAAACGCCTTCTATGCTGGCGATCACATCCGTATCCCCTACCAGTAGAGCAGCCGCACCGTCACCTGAGTTGGACTCTATCGCTGACAGAGGGGTGCCCAGTCGACAATCGGCGGCTGACACCATTACCTTCTTGGCAGAGCCAGCCTTGATGGTGTCCGCTGCCATTCGTAAGGCAGTCACACCTGCCTTGAGGGAATTCCCGAAGTCAGCGGTGACAATATCATCACGGAAATCGAGAGCGGCTGCGGCGGCAGCAGCCAGTTGTTTCTCCGCAAAGGGTGAGCTCGTGCTAGCATTGAACAACGCATCGATTGAACCACGATCTATGTCCTTGGTGCAGTCGAGGATAGCATCGATGGTCATGGTTAGGGAATCCTCGTCAGCACCTGCTACCGATCGCTCTCCTGGCCCCCCTTTGCCCTCCAGGACCATCACCTCGCGGGCCAGTCTATAGAGGGGCACATACGCACCATATGAGCAGATACCTACCATTTTTCCTCCTTCATGTTAATCTTGCTTGCCCTAAAGCATATGGCACTATTAATCGACATCTACACTCCTGTCTCCTGTCATTACAGAATTCGAACCGTTCCTTCCCCCCTGGGAAGGACCACTGGGAATGGGATTGCCTCAAGAAGCTGCCAGTCACATGTTTTCTGCATGCCAGACGGGCTGAAAGGGGTGCCGAGACATTGCTCCGGGGGACAGTTTGATGAAAAGACCAATGCGAAATCCAAAAGCCAAACCCGATTATCTAGCAAGCTACTGTTCTGGCTTGCATTCGACGTCATCTCGTAGCGATTATACAGTATTGGGAGCGATATTTCAAACCTCCTCAGACGCTCAAAGCTGGAGCTGAGGCTCGCACGTTCGGCCGAAGTGCTTTGGGGGTGAACGCGGCGTGATTGCATGCTTGGGGTGAGACGGCGCCTGGCAGAGGGGAAGGGAATGACTGAGTGTAGTCCAACCATTCAAAAGGCTCTCAGATGCTGGGGGAAGGCAATCTCGTCGGCGGGCTACGTTTCCTCCGGTTCCTCCGCTTCTTCGTAGCCGTACCCGAGGCGCGGTATTAGTGCCTTTTTCTCGCTCAGCTTCTTCTTTCTTGGAGGCAGGGTTTTTATTGTCTGAGACATCCTCGCCAGACTGTCACCAATCTGCTTCTCCGGTAGCTCCGCCACTATCCCCCTCACCGCCACCTCCCTGAGAGACCGAATCTCCCTGTCTGTTAGCTCTTGCCGAGAAGCCACCAGCAAAGGCTTATCCACCAGTCCTGCAAGCCACTGGCAGTGCATAAGGTCAGACACGGTGAGAACGTCTTCCTCAGTCTTCACGTCGAGAATCACTACGTCTATTGGCAGTTGATCGATGGTGCATGCCAGGTTCTCGTCTCGGCAAGGGTCTACTCTCAGCACCTTGCCCAGCTCCTCCTCCTGAAGCAACGTTGCCGCGGCGGAACCTGCCTCAAAGACAAGGAAATCTCCTCCTGCTTGCTTGAATTGCTCTACGTATTGCTCACCCTCCAGATTGAGCCACAGACCTAAAGCAACCTCTCCGGCATCAGCAGCGAGATGGCGAATATCCATTGTCCCTTTGAGGTTGCGGTTGTCTAACAGAATAGCGTCGATCTCGGTCCTGGCTAGCTGTGCTACCATGCCGCTATGGCTGTGAGGCACAGAAGCAATAAGCAGCATCTGCCGGCCAGCCGACAAGGGCGCCGTCTTGAATCCCAGCGGCTGAGCAGCATTCTCAGAAACCTGGCGTAGTTTCTTTACCAGTTTGCTCATTTGACAGCTCCGGTTAAACCCAACGCTCGGTTCGAACCCACCACAGGTGACCTGCATAACATAATCCCGACGTGCCACCAGTGCTAGTAGGTAATATATAGCTCCACCTGATTGGTCGTCAAGCTGCCTGGAGCCCAGAGAGCGTGCCAATCTATGCTGCGGCTAAAAGGTTTCTGTCGGCAGAATAGCCTCAAACTATCGTCATCGCAACCGTGTGTTATACTTACGATCAGTGAGAAATCGCATTACGTCTGGAAGGACGGAAGTAAATTCGCTCAGACATGACTTTTGCCGATCGCTTTTGGTGAATTAAGGGCGGTGCAATATGTCTTACACGGCTGATATTACCATCATCGGAGCTGGCGTGGTTGGATTAGCCATAGCCTCAGAGGTAGCCAGGGAGGGCAGACAGGTCTACTTGCTGGAGAAGAACGAGACCTTTGGTCAGGAACAAAGCTCTCGCAACAGCGAAGTCATTCATGCCGGCATCTATTACGAACCTGGTTCCTTGAAGGCAACGGCCTTCTCTACCAGCTTTGTGCCAACAACGGGATGGCTCACAAGAAATGCGGAAAAATAATTGTAGCCATTACCGATATAGAAGCAGAAGAGTTGGAGAGGCTCTATAGGAGGGGCAAACATAACGGTGTTCCTCTTAGAATGCTCTCCAAAAGGGAAATGAGCCAATTGGAACCAAATATCAGGGGAACCGCCGCCCTCTATTCTCCAACCACAGGTATTGTAGACTCACATGCCCTTATGAGACACTTTCTGGGGAAGGCCCACAGCAATGGCACGCGGATAGCTTATAAGACTAAGGTCATCGGCATAGAAAGAGTCTCAAAGGGGTATGAACTCAGGACGGAGAGCAGAGTCGTGATAAATTGTGCTGGTCTCTACAGCGATAGGGTAGCGGAGATGGCTGGGATAGACATAGGGAAAGCAAATTACAGCATACACTGGTGCAAAGGGGAGTATTACAGCATGAGCGGTGGAAAGAACAACCTGGTCAACAGATTGATATACCCTGTGCCTTTGAGTATCAGTGTAGGGGCACATGTTTGCCTTGATGTCAGCGGGAGGCTGCGCCTCGGGCCTCTTTTCTACTATGTTGATGACGTAGACTATAAGATCGATGACTCCAGGAAAAAGGCTGTTCTGGAGTCAAGCATAATGAAAGCCTTGCCCTTCCTGGAACCCTCTGATCTAGACCCTGAGACATCAGGCATAATGGCGATGCTTCAAGGACAAGGGGAAGGTTTCCGTGACTTCGTCATAAGACACGAATATGACAGAGGATTGCCTGGCTTCATTAACCTGGTTGGCATTGAATCCCGAAAACAGCGATTGGTGAGATGGTGACAGGTACAAGAGGTATTGGTTTTAGGTTAAACTAAGCGAGAGGAATAAGACACCGAGGAGGTGAGAATGGGAAAGAGGCAAAGGGAGGGGATATTGCCCTTCAAGGTGGTACAAACTGATGCGCCATTAATTGCCAGGGGTGGCTTAGTGCTGCCTTATGAGTTTGCCAAATCGCTGAAGCTGCCGAAGGTGATAGATAAGGAGTTGCCGCAGCCGGGCAGTGGTCGAGGGTACAAAGCGTCTGCCTTTGTGATGCCTATGGTGTTGATGCTTCATGGTGGAGGGAAGAAGCTAGAGGATTTGAGGGAAGTGAAGGGAGAGAAGAGCCTGAGGGAAGTGCTGGAGATGGATGGGCTGCCGGCCTCTTGCACTGTAGGGGACTGGCTGCGGAGGACAGGGGAGGGAAGAGAGGGTCTTTTGGGTCTGGGGAGGGTGAACGGGCATGTGGTGAGGGAGACGATGAGGCGAGACGGGAGGAAAGGGTACACTCTGGATGTGGATAGCAGCATAATAGAGGCAGAGAAGGAAGGGGCCCAGTTCACCTATAAAGGGGGCAAGGGTTACCAGCCTCAGATGGGGTTTGTGTTTGAGCTTGGGCTGATAGTGGAAGACGAATTTCGGGAGGGTAATGTTCCAGCGCAAGCTGGCGCGGTGGGTTTTCTGAGGAGGTGTTTTGGGGCCATGCCTGAGGGGAAGCACATTGAATACGTTCGGTTGGATAGCGCTTACTATCAGGCTGAGGTGATGAATTTATGTTTTGATGAGGGGAAGTGGTTTACTATCACAGCGGACAAGGATAGGGCGGTAATGGAAGCCCTAAGATCGATAAAGGATTGGCGCTGCTACAAGGGAGGCAGAGAGATAGGGGAGACACTACATACCATGAGCAAGACAAAGGAAGCCTTTCGTCTGGTGGTACAGCGCTGGCCGAAGCTACAGGGGGAGCTGTTCGATGCGTCACCGTACTGTTATCACGTCATAGCCACGAATAGAGAAGAGGAGGCTGAGGAGATAGTCCGGATGCATAATAAGAGGGGGGAATTGGAGAACTACATAAAAGAGCTTAAGAGCGGGTTTGGTATGGAGTGGATGCCCTGCGGGGAGACGTACGCTAATGCGGTGTTCTTCAGGATAGGGGTAATAGCCTACAATCTATTTCAGGCGATGAAGTTGTTAGCCTTACCGCCGTGGTATCGGAGTTGCACCATATCGACGGTGAGGTGGAAGCTGTATCAGATAGCTGCTGAGGTAACCAGCCATGCACACCAGATGCTACTGAAACTGGCGGCACCTCTGGAGAAGGTACTGTTGTTTCAGAGGTTTCGCTTGCGGTGTAGGCAGTTGGCTTACGATTCGAGTTAACAAAGGGCGAGTACAGTGGTTCAGTAGAGGATAAACAACAACGGCCCTGCCACGGGGAAGGTGGAGCTATGCCGACTATAGGATTAGGGGCAAGTCAAAAGGCAACAGAAGCCCTCTAACCGTCTTCTCAGGACGTCTCTAGGGCTGAGTTTTACCCCACCGCCACTCAAGAGAACCCCAGAAATCACCTCCACCATGGGCCTGCCATGGCACTCCCATGACACTAAACCCTCAATCGCTGTTTTTGGGTTGAATCTCCTGGCTTGACTTCTTCGCTGGCAACTGCGAGACATGTCAGCCATCTGGTAGATGAGATACTGGGGAGCTAGAAAGGTTGCCCATTATTAGGAGCTGAAACGGGATATCTCGATTTTCGTACGTTCTATTGATGTTGCGCGATGCGCTGCAGGTACGAGGATGCCAAGTACTCAAAAGACGTCTTTCTTAGTTCCAGGCCGATCGTGATTTCCATAGACAGGAGGCCTGAGATAGTACCCAATTCTCTCACCAGGAAACGAGACAAATCAGTGGGACCTGGGAAGTTCGCCCCTATAAGCACATCATACCGACCGACCACCTTGGCCACCCCGAATACGTTGGGCAAAGTCACAACCTTGTCCATTACTGTATCGAGTTCCTTCGGTGATACCCTAACACCTATAAGGGCGTTGGTCTGATACCCCAGATCGAGTGGACTGGTAAAAGCGACAATCCATGTAATCTGCTTATCCAGAAGCCTCTGCAGTCTAGTGGAGGCATTGGCCCGGCTGATTCCAAGCTTCTTGGCCAAATCCGACACCGGCTGCCGCCCGTCATGTTCAATCTCCTTGAGAATCATCAAATCAAGCTGATCAATACTGAGATTTGAGTCTCGATCTCCTTGCTGAGCTAAAATAGACTTTGGTTCTGGTTGGTTATCCCAAGGCGCTAAATAGGAGGAGGGTGGGTATGAGAAAAGCATGTTTCGCCACTGACTGGAAGATAGATATGACAAAGAGACACGCCACTCGATAACCATCATGGTCTCAGTAGATTTGATGCCAGAGATATTGCCTAATTCCCTCGCCAAGAAGCGAGAAAGATCCGCCGGATTAGCGAACATGGTCCAGATAACGATGCCTTGCCAGCCGGCGGCTATTATCAACATATTCACATCCGGGAGAGCACAAAGGCTGTCAGCGACTGTATTCAATTCTCCCGGTGATACTTGGACACCTGTCACTGCCAGGGTGTGGTATCCCAAAGCCAGCGGGTGAGTAAAGGCCGCTATCCTGGTAATCTTTCGATCCAGGAGTCTCTGGATTTTTTTGCTAGCATATGTCCGGCTGATGCCAAGCTTCCTGGCCAGGTCTGAAGCCGATTGCCTGCCATCCAGCCCGATCTCACTTAGAATTCTCAGGTCAAGGTTATCCAAGTCACCGGCCATTTCTCTCCTGATTGCCTCGTGGCTCCGTCAATCGAAGCAAAGTGAGTTCCCTGTCTGTTTTCATTTATATGACAGTCTAGACTACCAGGTATCACCTGTCAATGCTCTGTTAGTCAAAGTGAGCCTAAGGCACCTTATCTGGTTGCTGATTGTAACCACTGTGAATGCGATTCGCAGCATTAACACACCAACTGTGGCATGCCACTGTTGACAAATGTGGCTCTTGGTGCTATGATCCCCAAGCAAGGGCTGACACCAGAGGGCCAGGCGACGTATGCAGTGGTCAAGCCTTGAAATCGGAACTGTCATCTCAACAGAAACTAGCGGTTCGGGAAATTGAACCCAAGGGGGAATGAGTATGTCGCCTTCTGAAATCTATGATGTGGTCATTGTGGGGGCAGGACATAATGGCACCACGGCAGCAGCATACCTGGCCAAGTGCGGCCTGAGCGTCTGCGTCCTAGAAGAAAGGCTGGAGTGTGGCGGGGCACAGGAGGCCACAGAGCCTATAGCTGGCGTGCGTTTTCCTCCCCACGCGGTTGGCAACTACGCGGGACCGGCCCCCGGTTGGGAGCAGTTGGAGTTATGGAAGTATGGCTTTCGCATGGACTGGCTCCCAGAAGAACGTCTTGGAGCTATTGCTAGTATTGGCGGTATTAATACCACCGAAGGGGTGGTACATCCCTCTGAGAAAGATATCATGGGCTTTGCCAAGCTGAGCGGGTTACTTGGGCAACCTCCCTTCACTACGGAGCTGATGCGGGCTACCTTCTGGTGTCCACCTCATCTTCCTGAGGTTGAGTTAACCGCTGACAATGTCCCGTATATGCAGGTCTACAAGGAGCGAGCGCCAGATATGTGGACTGAGGAACTGCTCCAGATGACCTTCTTTGATCTCATGGACGAGTACATGGAAACTGAGCCTCAGAAGGTCAATCTAGCGTATGGAATCTGGCTATCAGGCGCCCTGCCTCATTTCCAGGGCGTGGCCATACCGGCTCTGGCTTCTGTTGCCACCATGGGGCCTTACATGGGAATGCGCTGGTCACCTCGCGGCACCATGCATGGCTATTACCATGCCATTATGCGCTGTGCCATAGCCCATGGAGCAGTCTTCCGCACCTGCTGCCCTGTTGACGAAATCCTGGTCAACAACGGCACCGCAGTCGGTGTGCGCTTGCGAGAGAACGCCACCTGCCCGGAGAAAAGGATCTGGGCAAAGAAGGCGGTGATCAGTGCCGTTGATATCAAGCAGACATTTCTCAATCTGATCGGGCCGGGACATATCGACGCCGGTTTCATGCAACGCATAAAGGACCTCAGCCTTAAAGGAGGCAGTCTGTGGCAATCCCACATCCTTACTCGTGAACCGCTTCGCCGACGCCCCAAGTTCGAAGGGGGCGGTACAATATACCCCTGCGACTCACGGGACATCTATTTTGACAACGTAGCCGACGTGATGTCTCGGCAAGGCAACCCAACATTGCCCCCTGAAAGGTTACTGTGGAATGCGGCTGCGCCTTCGGAGGTGTTCAGTCCAACCCACCCGCCTTGCACCAGGCCCGACCGCTACCTGGAGGCCGCTTTTTGCGTCTACGTGACCACACCAGAATACCACGTGAATGGCCCGGATGCCATGGACAAGGAAAAGGAGAAGTGGAACGCTTACATGCGCCAGGCCTTCAGCCTGGTATTCGAAAACCTTGATTCTGACAACATCGTCCACCACTGGGCAAATACTCCTCGCGAGGAAGAGCTACGCAACACGGGCATGCTTGGCGGCTCATGGTACGGCATCCGCCATTGCCGGGACCAGTGGTGGAACGAACGCCCTCTACCGGAACTGGCCCGCTACCGCACTCCCATCGACAGGCTTTACCTCTGCCATCAGTCCTCTGGTCATCCTGGCGGGTTGTGCTTGATGGCCATTCCCTACAATCTAATGCACATCCTGATTGAGGATGGTCTGGCCGAACCCGGTGATTGGTGGTATCCGTCGCCGTGGTATATCCCCGAAAGGGGTAAGATATCAGCCAAACCTCGCTGAGGCCAAGATGAGAGCTAAGATGTGGCAGGGCGATTGTTTCTGAGGTCACAACTGGCCTTTAGCCGTGAATACGCGAGACAAGGAGGTGAACATGGCTGCGAACGAGAAATATGATGTTGTCATCGTGGGTGCAGGGCACAACGGCACCACCACAGCAGCATACTTGGCCAAGTGCGGGCTGAGCGTGTGCTTGTTGGAGGAAAGGCCTGAGTGTGGCGGAGCACAGGAGAACGTTGAGCCGATGGCTGGGGTACGCACGGCCCCCCACGCTGTCGGCAACTACGGGGGCGCAGCCCCAGGATGGGAGCAGTTGGAACTCTGGAAATATGGGTTCCGCATGGATGCTAACCCGAGAGAGGCCTGGCAAGCTTTGCAACCGTCGTGGGAGGACGCCAGGTGCTTTACTACCAGTGGGTTGCCAGGGTTAACCAAAAAGGACATAAACGGCTGGGCGAAGCTGAGTGGTTTCCTCGGCCAGCCCCCCTTCACCACAGAACTGCTCCGGGCCGTCTACTATTGTCCTCCTCACCCTCCAGAGGTCGAGCTAAGTCCTGAAAACATCCCCTTCATGCAGGTGTACAAGAAACGCCAGCCCGACGTCTGGACAAAAGAGCTGCTTGAGATGACGCTGTTCGATCTCCTCGACGAGCATTGTGAGACTGAGCCTTTCAAGGTGGATAAAGCGTACAAGGCCCTGATGTCAGGAGCCTTCGGCCACTTTCAGGGCCAGGCCATCCCCGCCCTGGCCTCCGTAGTAGCCCCCGCCCCGCCCTACATGCCCAGGCCAGTCGGCCCTCGAGGGAATATGCACGGTTACTATCACGCCATTCTGCGCTGCGCCATAGCTCACGGTGTCACTGTGCGTACCTGCTGTCCGGTTGATGAGATCATCGTCAACGACGGTACGGCAGTGGGCGTGCGTCTGAGGGAGACTGCCACCTGCGGCGAAAAGACAATCTGGGCCAAGAAGGCAGTGATCAGCTCCACCGACATCAGGCAAACCTTTCTCAAACTGATTGGGCCGCAACACCTGGACCTTGGCTTCAGGCAGCGGATTGCTGACCTCAGCCTAAAGGGAGGTAGCCTGACCTATTATGTTGTCGTCACTCGCGAACCGCTGCGGCACCCTCCCAAGTATGAGGCAGGTTGGGCCGGAATAGGCGTTTTCGTTGGTGGGATGGGCTGCTTTGATTCGCGAGAGCTGTACTTCGAGCATGTGGCTGACGTCCTTGGCCAAAAGGGTATGCCGACCATGCCTCCTGATAGGGTCTTGTGGAACCACATGGCCACCACCATTTACGATGTTACTCACCCTCAATGTACCAGACCTGGCCTTTGGGTTGAAGGCCCTGCTTGTGTCATGTTCCCCACTCCGGAGTACCAGCCAGATGGCCACGACGCGCAGCACCGGAAGAGGGCTGAAATCCTGGAATATATGCGCACCGTAGTGAGTCAGTACGTTGAAAACCTCAACTCGGATAACGTTGTGGCTGAGTTTCTGGAGACTCCCTATGATCAGGAGTTTCGCAACACCGGGATGCTGGGTGGCTCCTGGTATGGAGTCCGCCCCTGCAAAGACGAGTGGTGGAACCAGCGTCCTTTGCCCGAGTTGGCTCGATACCGCACTCCCATCGACGGGCTTTATCTTGGCCACCAGTCATCGGCCCATCCCGGCGGTTTGTGCATCATGGCTGTTGCCTACAACCTGATGCACACCCTCATCGAGGACGGTATCGCTGAACCCGGTCCATGGTGGTATCCATCACCGTGGTACATCCCCCAGCAGGGAAAGAAATCGGCCAGGCGTCCGTAAAATAAGGAGGAGATAAATGGAAGGGATTGTCGGGAAAGTATTTGACGAGTTCCCTACCGAGAGCAACTGGGATGTGGTTGTCATTGGAGCCGGCCCCAATGGCCTGATGACCGCAGCCTATCTGGCCAGGGCCGGAGCCAAGGTGGCCATCATCGAGCGCCGCTACGAGGTGGGCGGAGGGTTGGCCACCGAGGAAATCCTCTTCCCCGGCTATTACTCCAACATGCATGCCATCTACCATATGATGGTAGACTATATGCCTGCCATAAAGGACTTCAACCTGGACCGCCATGCTTTGGTGTGGATCAAGCCCAACCTGCAAATGGCCATGGTTTTCGGCGATGGGAGCACCCTGCTCCTGACGCGCATGTTAGAGGACACCGTCGACTCCATCCTGAAGTTTTCCCAAAAGGATGCCAAGGCCTTCGGGAAGCATGCTCATGTCTGGCAGCGGATGATGGATGAGATAGTGGGGCCAGCCACCTATTTGCCCCCCAAGCCCTCTCTGGACCTGATTGTCAGCATGCAGCGCACCGAAATAGGACGGGAACTACTGGAACTCAACGAAAAGAGCCCTCTTCAGATCATGAATGAGTGCTTCGAGAACTGGAAGTACGACAAATGGAGCTACTATACCCTGCACGTCGTCTCTACGGAGATGCCGAAATACCAGTGCGATGACCCCTGGGCCAACGAGAGCTTCATGACTGTTATCGGCTTCGAGAGCACTGACCAGGTGGTGGCCCACTGGAAGAACGTGATGAAGGGCAAGCTGGACAAGAACTTTGGGGGCCACGTCACCTGCGAGAGCTTCTGGGACCCGCATTTGGTGCGGATGCCGACTGGTAAGGTCTCCTTCTTCCAGATGCATGCCCCTTATGACATCGAAGGCGGCTGGGAGAAGCGGGGACAGGAGCTACAAGAGGCCACACTGGACAAATGGCATAAAGCCGCTCCCAACATGAAGCGAGAGAGCATAATGATGCTGAATGGTGAGAGCCCGGTGGATATCGAGATACGTTTTCCCAACATGCGTCGCGGTGGGGTAAAGCATGGTGACTACACGCCCATGCAGTTGGGCTTCAACCGCCCCAATATTGAGTGCTCCACCTCCAAGACACCGATCGAAGGCCTCTACCTGTGTGGCGCCTCGACCTATCCTGGAGGCATGGTGACCGGTGGGCCTGGCTATATCGCGGCCAACAAA
>VGOE01000042.1 GCA_016876035.1 Chloroflexota bacterium | reverse complement strand
GCGACTAAACGGGCGTAGCGGCATATATCTCTTACCTCCACTAACATTGCTCCTATTCTACCGCTTCCTCAACCTATCGTGAATCCCCTGGACGGTATTTTTGAGACAGACTCTAAAGACCCCTCCCTACATTTACAGAAGGGTTGGGGCAGACGCTCTAGACCACTCCCACCCTGAGATTGCTTCGTCGTCCGCCCCAGAGGCTGTGAATTTATTGCCCCTTCAAAGCTGGAAATCGTGAGTTGCCGAAGCTACGGCCCGCATTTCTTCACAAACTCCCAGGCGGACTCCTCGCAAAGACAAACAAAATGTAGGGATAGAGCTTTAGAACTACCGACCCGTTTTGGAGAGGTGCAAAGACGCTTCCAATATGCTGTTCCTTATGCCCTTGGGGGTAGGTCGACTGACGTCAGTCGATCTACCCCCAAGGGTCACTGCATGGTGTGACGATGCTACACCACGGTTGGAGCAGATGCTCGCACCTCCCCGGTTGCTTCGTAACGTGAGACCCTTCGCTGCCCCTTCCCTTTCACTTCGTGAAGGATCAGGGCTTCGGCTCAGGGTGACAGCGTGCATGGGTGTCATTCTGATCCGCCGCAGGCGGAGAGGAATCTCGGTTGTTATGCAGAACCGGGGCGTGTTATTCGCATTGTAGCCTTGCAGTATGCCACCTTCTGGATTCCGGCTTTCGCCGGAATCACCCGTGCTGGCTCACACCAGCACCACCAAAGAATGAAAATGATGAGGCAGGCTGCCGTCACAGGGTTCCTGGATTCCCGCTTCCGCGGGAATGACAGTCTGGAGGGTAGCCCCTTGCTACCGGTATTTTCGTGAGAATGGCATGGGGAGCCCTATTGTTAAGCCTTTCAGAAAAGGTTGTTTAGCAATGTGATTCTGAGGAGTTCGCCTCAAGCGGACGACGAAGAATCTCTGAGATTCTTCTCTTCGCTCAGAATGACATGAAGGCGTTGATAAACGATCGCTTCAGAGACGCTGCACAGCATTAGCTTGACACCCCTTCTGGATATTGGCTATGATGGCATAGGCGAAGGCGGCAGAGAATCCCTGATGAGCTATAAGGCAATTGTGTATGAGAAGAGGGATGGAATTGCCCATGTAACCCTGAACCGGCCAGAGGCAGGCAATGCTATCGACATCCAAATGGCAGTAGAGATAGAGGAGGTCTGCCAGAGGATCAATCAGGATAAGGACAGCGCGGCGGTAATCCTCAGTGGTGCCGGGGAAAGAGCCTTCTGCTCCGGGGAAGACGTGAAGCAGTTTTCCTCTGCCTCATTTGGTGAGTCACCGTCTCTGGCTACACTGAAGGAATTCGGCTGGCGATATAATCTGGCGATCATGGTGGCCGCTATTGAATGCCCCGTGGTGGCCGCCATCAACGGAGACGCTCTTGGTGCCGGCCTAGCTTTAGCCCTGAGCTGCGATCTAAGGATCGCCTCAGACCAGGCCCGCTTTGGTGTTCCCGATCTCAGGCGGGGATATTTCCTAGCCAGTGGTATCACCCAATGGTTGCCGCGGATAGTAGGCCGGGGCAAAGCTATGGAGCTAATCCTCACCGCCGAGATTATTACTGCCCGTGAGGCTCAACGCATAGGGCTGATCCACCAGATAGTGCCTCAGCAGGAGGTCCTTTCCGAAGCAGAGAAGGTGGCCAAAGAGATGTCCCGCAAAGCTCCTCTCGCCCTGCGCTATGCCAAGGAAGCGGTAAGCAAAGGGCTGGACCTGACACTGGAGCAAGGGCTAAGGCTAGAATGTGACCTGTATATGATTTTGCAGACTACGTCTGACCGCACCGAAGGCATCAAGGCCTTCCGCGAGAAGAGGCAGCCCATGTTCAAGGGGGAATGACGGATAGCGGTTCGAAGTTGAAGCTCGATCTGCATACGCATTGTGGTGAAGCAACATCTCTGTACACCCCGAATCTCAGTGCTGTGAATCGGATTGTAGCTATGGTGAAGGAGAGGGGGCTGGATGGACTGGCTATCACAGAACACTATAACAGGGCTTTTGGCTACAAAGTGAAGGAAATGGTGGAACAGGAGCTCGACAGCGAGATACTGGTCATTCCTGGACAGGAGGTGGATAAGGGATTGTTACACGTTGTGGTGCTGTACTTGCCTGATGACCTTACCTTCAGGTTCATAGCCCACCCGGGATACCCTCCTGTGAGCGACATCGATTCTCAGATAGATGGCAGCATCCACGGCATCGAGATCAGAAATCCTTTGCATGACGATGAAATTGACGAAGGGATGATAAGAAAACTGGCCCAGAAGCACGACCTGCTGCTGCTAACCAACAGCGATGCTCACTTTTTGAGCGACATCGGCAAGTATTACAATGAAATAGAGATTGAAGAGCTATGCGCCCGAGCCAGAGGATAACCGAGTTCCAAACCATCATTTATGAGAAACGGGGTGGCATAGGCTATGTTACCCTCAATCGGCCCCAGGTGTTGAACATCTACAACGTTCAGATGCGGGATGAGTTGTATCAAGTGCTGGGGGCCATGCGTGATGACCGAGAGGTGGTAGCAGTCATCCTTGGAGGCGCCGGAGAAAGAGCGTTCTGTGCTGGCGCGGATTTAAGCGAGTTTCTGAGCGCGCCGTCTCCTGCGATTGCCCGCCAGGTAAGATGGGAGCGTGATGTGTGGGGGCTGTTCTTGAGTTTGCCCCAGCCAGTGATCGCCGCTGTCCACGGATACGTTTTGGGCTCCGGGATAGAGATGGCTCTGTGCTGTGATATAAGGATTGCCGCTGAAGACGCCCGCTTCGGCCTCCCTGAGGTATCTTTGGGGATTATCCCGGCGGCTGGCGCTACCCAAACGCTGCCTCGCACCATCGGAAGGGCCAAGTCGCTGGAGATGTTGTTGGTCGGGCGCTGGCTTGATGCTGAAGAAGCCCTGGCTGCGGGGCTGGTCAACAAGGTTGTACCTCGAAAGGACCTTCTTGACAGCGCTGAGGCGATGGCAAGGAAGATAGCGGCGCTGGCACCCGTAGCAGTGAGGTTGGCCAAAGAAGCCATACGCCGGGGAAGCGATATGAGTCTCAACGAAGGCTTGGCCCTGGAAAGGCATCTGGCTGGGTTGCTTATTGAGACACAAGACGCCCTGGAGGGGGTCAGGGCATATGTAGAGGGCAGAAGCCCCAATTTCCAAAATCGTGATTGCTGTTGAGGCAACTGGGTGGAAGAGCAAATAGACCGGCTGGCTGATATGATCGCTCGCTCCAAGCGTGTGGTGGTCTTTACCGGCGCAGGAGTAAGCACCGAATCAGGCATTCCCGATTTCCGCAGCCCAGGCGGTATCTGGGAGCAATACGATCCATCAGAATTTACCTACCAGAGGTTCTTAAGTAGCGCTGAGAACAGGAAAATGCACTGGCAGTTCTACCGCAGCGGCACCCTGGTGAGCAAGGATACCAAGCCGAATCCGGCTCACTATGCTATCGCAGAGATGTACAGGATAGGGAAGCTAGACTGTCTCATCACCCAGAACGTGGACAATCTGCATCAACAAGCAGGCCTCCCTGAAGAGAAGGTGATTGAGCTTCACGGCAATATGAGATGGGTTAAGTGCTTGAAGTGTGGAAAGCGTACCCCGACGGATGAGGTGGTTAAAAGGATAGAAGCGGAAAATGTGGAGGAGCCTCGATGCGAGAAATGCAGCGGCATACTCAAGCCGGAGGGCGTCTTTTTTGGTGAGTCCCTGCCGGAGAGGGCATTAAGAGAGGCAACCCACTACTCCCACAATTGTGATCTTTTCATCGTCATTGGTTCCACCCTTATTGTCACCCCGGCGGCTTACATGCCAAGCTATGCCATACAGAGCGGGGCCAAGCTAGTCATAATTAACCTTAGCTCCACGCCGCTGGACCACGAGGCAACCATGATCATTGAGGCCAAGGCTGGCGAGGTAATGCCAAAGGTCTTGGAGCGGCTAAAGGATAAACTGAACAGAAAATAAACTATAAAGGGGGAAGAAGGAATGAATACTTTGGACTTTCTCAGCATATCCAGCGCCATTTGCCCAGACAGAGACTGCGTGGCATTCGAAGGGAAAAGATATACCTTCAGCCAAATAAACGAGAGATCAAACAGGCTGGCCAACGCCCTGGCCAAGCTGGGCATCAAAAAGGGCAACATGGTGGCCATCTTGCAGGTCAACTGCAATCAATACCTGGAGACGTACTACGCTGTAGCTAAGCTGGGCGCTATCCTTTTGCCATTGAACTTCAGGGCAAAAGAGGATGAGCTCACCTACATGTTGAACAACAGCGAAGCGGCGGCCATCTTCGTTGGCGATCGTTATGTGGATATGGTCAATGCCATGCGACCGGGTTTGAACACAGTCAAACATTTTGTCTCTATCGACAAGAAAGATGCCAAGATGCTATATTACGGGGATCTTCTTTCCTCCTCTTCAGCCGAGGATGTAGTGGCGGATGTCAAAGAAGAGGACATGACCATCTTGATGTATACTGCCGGCACCACCGGGCGGCCCAAAGGGGTGCCCATGACCCACAATAGCTTTGGTATCTATGTCCTAGAAAATGTGGACCCAGCCAGCCCTGATGTAGAAGAGAGGAATCTCCTCACCGTCCCCCTGTACCATGTGGCCGGGTTCCAGGCGTTGCTGGCCGCCGTCTACGGCGGGCGTACCGTGATAATGATGAGGCAATTCGAGGTCAAGGAGTGGTTGGAAGCGGTGCAAGGAGAGAAAGTCAATCGAGCCATGCTCGTTCCTACCATGCTGAAGAGGGTGATAGATTATCCTGATTTTGGGAAATACAATGTCTCCAGTCTAAGGGTGGTAACCTACGGAGCCGCTCCTATGCCCTTTGAGGTGATCAAGAAGGCCATCGAGGTGTTGCCTCATGTGAGGTTCATCAATGCCTTCGGGCAGACAGAGACTGCCTCCACTATTACCATGCTTGGGCCGGAAGACCACGTCATCAGTGGCACGCCGGAAGAAAAGGAAAAGAAACTGAAGAGGCTGGCTTCCTCAATCGGCAGGGCCATGGCCGACGTAGAGATGAAGGTCGTGGACGAGGAAGGAAGAGATTTGCCTCCGGGTGAGATAGGGGAATTTGTGGCTCGTGGCCCCCGAGTCATGAGCGGTTACTGGAAGGACGCAGAGAAGACTGCGAAGGCCTTTACCAAGGATGGGTGGCTGCGCACCGGCGATACCGGCTATAGGGATGAGGAGGGGTATTTCTATCTCGCTGGTCGAGGGGATGACATGATTATTCGGGGAGGAGAGAACATTTCCCCTGAGGAAGTGGAGAATGTGCTCTATTCCCATCCCAAGATTGAAGAAGCAGCGGTGATCGGTATACCTGACCCGGACTGGGGGCAAGAGCCCAGAGCCATAGTGGTTCTCAAGAAAGGGCAGACGGCCACTGCTGAGGAGATAATCGAACACTGCCGGCAGAAGCTGTCTAGCTTTAAGAGGCCGCGATCGGTGGTGTTCGTGAACGAGCTCCCACGCAATCCGATGGGCAAGGTGCTCAAGAGGGTCTTACGGGAGAAGTACGGGCAGCCGTAGTAGCACGACTTTCGAGATCCGTTGGTCTGGGAACGATATCGGTTGTTACCGGGGAACTGGGATGGCTAGCAAGACCTGGGCCTATATCGAGGTCTTGAAGCCTCGGGAGACCAGTTTACTTGTATTTATCAGTCTTTGTGCTGCCGTGGTAGCAGCGGGAGGCACCCCATCATCGGGGCGTCTCGTTCTTACACTGGTAACTGTGGGTCTAGGCTGCGGCGGTGTCAATGGATTGACCAATTACCTGGATCGCGAAGTTGACGCTCGAATGCAGAGGACAAAACACCGCTCGCTGCCTTCCCGGCGCATTGATCGGCCTGAGAAAGCTCTAGCGTTGGCTGCAACACTCACGGCAGTTTCCCTGGGTCTGGCATGGTTCCTTCATCCCCTGTGCTTTGCCGCCGGCCTAGTAGGAACCCTGTTTGCCTTAAGCCGGCGGAAAACGGTAGTGTGTCCCTTCTTCGGGGCAGTGGCAAGCTGCTCGCCGGTGGCCATCGCCTGGTTTGCCTTCAGACCCGAATTTGACCTCCCTCTGCTCTTCCTCTGCCTGTTGATCTTTATCTGGGTGCCTATACATGTGTGGAGTGTGATGCTGGCGAACCGCGATGATTACATTGGAGGCGGCGTGCGTTACTTTCCTCTGAGCAGAGAAACCAGGGTGGCCGTGAAGCTGCTCTTCTTGCTTTCGCTGCCTCTCTTGGCACTGTCCATCGCTGTCTACTTCAGCAGCGACTTGGGCTGGCTTTATCTGGCAGTGGCCGCCGTTCTAGGTATTCTGATGTTCTATGCCAATTCCCGTCTGATAATCACCCGTGCCTCGCACGAAGCCTGGAAGGTATACAAGCTGTCTGCCTTCCCCTATTTGGGCCTGCTCTTTCTGGCTATGGGCATGGACTCATGGTTGAGATGACCGTTTAGGTGTCTACACCGTCCTGTGGTGGCCTTCCTCCTGAAAATACTTGTCGGGTGAGGTCGGTTCTGGCACGGACCTTCTATTCTTCGTCGCGAGGGTATTGAGGTCGCGGGGAGGGGAGTCACCCCTCCCTGCGGTGCTCATGAAGAGGGTCTAGGTTTGTCTTACTACCAGTCAGCCGTGTTCTTGATAATCTGCTAAGTCTTGTTGGAAGAACTTCTTCCCAAGAAGGCGCTGAGCAAATCCAGTGGCAGGGGGAAGATGACCATGTTAGTGCGCTCAGTGGCAATCTCTTTAAGAGTTCCCAGATAGCGGAGTTGAATTGCGGCAGGCTGGGTAGCTAGGACAGCAGCAGCCTGGGCCAGCTTTTCCGAAGCCTGTAATTCTCCCTCAGCGTGGACAACCTTGGCCCGTCTGTCTCTTTCCGCCTCAGCCTGTGCTGCCATAGCCCTTTGCATCCCAGCCGGTAACGTCACATCTTTGACCTCCACGGAGCTAACCTTTACTCCCCAGGGATCAGTCTGTTCGTCGACAATCTTTTGCAGTCTGGCATTGATCTTATCCCGTTCCCCCAGCAACTCATCCATCTCAGATTGCCCCAGAACACTACGCAGTGTTGTCTGTGAGATAAGCGAAGTGGCCCGGATATAGTCAGCCACCTTGAGCACGGCGTCCTCGGGGTTTATCACCCTTAGATACACCACTGCATTCACTGTGACGGTCACGTTATCTCGGGTGATTATTTCCTGTTCCGGAACATCCATGGTCACTACGCGTGTATCGACCCTCACCAATCGATCAACAAAGGGGATGATAATCCGAAGCCCTGGCTCTTTGATGCCGATGAATCGTCCCAAGCGCAGAATGACGCCCCGTTCATATTGAGCGACTACTTTAAGGGCCGCTGGCAATATGAAAATCAGCAATACAAATATGGCAACAATAGCCCATATAGCTGCTACCATTTTTCACCTCCTGCTTGTTTTTTGGTTACCTTTAATGTCAGCCCCTCGACCTCGGTCACCACCACCTCCTCGCCGACCTCAATTATAACATCTTCTGATACAGCATTCCAACGCTCTCCCTCAATGAGGATGGTCCCTTTAGGGTCAAGCGGAGTCAGTGCCACCCCCGTTTGCCCTATCATACCTTCCCGACCAGTGGTGATACGGCGCCGGTGCGCCATTACGATGGCGGTGATGATGAAGACAGCACCAGCAGTGAAGAAAATCACCACCCCGGCAATAAGTCCCGGGTGTATCGAAAAAGGACTGCCGCTAAACAACATAAAGGAGCCCATGACCAAAGCGGCCACCCCCCCTGCGGTGAACAGCCCGAAGGTGGGGGTGAAGGCCTCGGCCACAAAGAGGCCAAAGGCGAGGACCATCAGTAATATTCCGGCCCAGTTGGCCTCAAGCACGCCCAGAGCATAGATAGAGAAGGAAAGGCAAATCGCACCAGTCGCCCCAGGAAGGACAATCCCAGGGTGAAATAGCTCTATCATGATGCCAAGCATACCAATGCTCAAGAGGATATAAGCGATGTTAGCATCGCTTATGGCATAGAGGAAGCGTTCGATAGTGGTCATCTTGACATAATTGACAAAGGCGTTTTGGGTACGGAGCGTTACCACCCTGCCGCTTTGAAGGGTCACCTCTCTTCCGTCAAGTTTCTCCAGGAGGTCCGTCAGGTTGTAAGCCCCCAGGTCAACAAGAGGCGGGTCAAGCAAGCTGGAATCAAGTCCCAGTTCTTTCCAGTTCTCGATCTCGTCCAGTCCCAGAGCTTCCTGATCGGTATAGGAGGCAGCTTCTGCTACGGCAGCTATGGCGGCTTTCTTATTACGGCCACGACTTTCGGCAATACTCTCGATCCAGGCTGCCGTATGTTGCGTCACCTTCTTCTTCATGGTCTCCGATATCTCTTCGCCACTGCCACTTACTGGGCTAGCGGCACCAATCACGCTGCCTGGTGCCATAGCCGCTACGTGAGCAGCAATGGTGATGAAGGTTCCCGCTGAACCAGCCCAGGGATCAACGTACACTACCACTGGTACCTTGGCGCTGGTGATGCGGTTCACTATGTCTTCTGTGGAGGATAGCAAGCCTCCGGGTGTGTCCATGGTAATGATGACAGCCTCTGCACCAATTTCTTCTGCTTTGGTGATACCACGGTCGAGGTAGTCGGCGAGAGGAGGAGAGACAGCCCCGTCAATTTGGAGCACAACCACCTGGTGCGTAGCCGCGCCCGTACTGGCTGAGCCTACAGCCAGAAGGGCGAGCGATAGGACAACGATAAACAGAAAGAAGAAAAGGGTATTGTAACGCATGCCGAATCCATGAAGGCCTTTCACCTAATTATAGCTGTATTATCCACCATGCCACAAATAGAAAGAGCCGCAGATAGAAAGGCTTTTGCCTCAGGATCGTATACAATGTTGTCACTGTTACGCCGGCGTCTGGCTCACTTCACGTCGCGGTGTTGCACCAAGGCAGAGTCCATAGGGATGGGAATGAGCCAGCAGCGAATAATAAGCTTGTGCCACCCTCCGATTTCCTTTTGACTTATCATTAGATGGGCACGGTCGCATGCGGCGGCATTCTTTTTGGGAAGGATCACCATGACTTGGATGTATGGCAGAAGTGCCCGTGGCTGGTTGTGGGGGCGCGGCGACGCTCGCAGGTTTGGGGTTCGTGGCTAGTATGTGCTATACTGGAATAAACACAGTCCTGAGGAGGTGCGGTCGTGGATGCCGCAATCAAGGAGCTAAAAGAGAACGTATGTATTAAGGCGGTGAAGGGTCTCTACCGGGGCCGGGAGAGGATTGATATGGACGCGGGCTACCGGTCGGAGGTGAAGGTCTGCCTGGAGAGGGCCCGCCTGATAACGGAGTCCTACAAGGAGACGGAAGGGGAACCGATGGTGCTCAGGAGGGCCAAGGCCCTGAAGAAGATCCTGGAGAACATGACTATTTATATCCAGCCCAAGGAGCGCCTGGTAGGCAATATGGCCAGTGACCCCCATTCTTTGCCTCTTTACCCAGAGTTGGCCTGGAGGTGGCTGGAGAAGGCACTGGACAACGAGTACCAGCACCTTCTAGACGATGCCGGGAAGAAGGAACTGAAGGAGCTCCACAAGTACTGGAAGAAGATATCGGTTCACGGCATGGAGCGGAACCTGGTGCCCGACAGCGTCAAGCCCTATACAGCCTATACCCCAGTAACAGTTTTCAGCTATACCTGGGATATGGTGCTGCCCAACTATGAGAAGATACTGCGCGTGGGCCTTAAGGGCATCATCCAGGAAGCAAAGGAGAAGCTGAAGGAGATCGAGGCCGACCCTGACATAGATGCCAGGGACTATCTGGAGCAGAAGAGGTTTCTGGAGGCGGCGATCATCTCCCTGGAGGCCACCATCAATTTCTCTAAGAGATATGCAGCGCTGGCCAGAGAGAAGGCCAAGACCGCCAAAGACCCTCAGGAGAAAAAGCGGCTGGAGAAGCTAGCTGATATCTGCGACTGGGTACCGGAAAACCCGGCCGGGACACTGCATGAAGCCATGCAGTGCTTCTTCCTTATCCACCTCATCGTCGGCTTCCTGGAATTGCCGTCGGTGGGCTGCGGGGTGAGGTTGGATAAGATCATGTACCCCTACTACAAGAAGGACATCGAGGAGGGGAGGACCATCAGGGAGGAGGCCTTGAACCTGGTGGAGTCGCTGTGGATCAAGTTTGAGGAGATGGGATTTATCCATCCACCGCGGCTCTTCGGCTCTGCTGGGGGCGGGCTGGCCTGGCAGAATATCACCCTGGGAGGAGTGGACCAGGAAGGCAATGATGTGAGCAATGAGATGTCCCACATTATCCTGGATGCCACCAAGGAACTGCATTCGGTGCAGCCACCTCTCTGCTTCCGATACCATGACCGGATACCTAAGGATCTGGTGCTAAGAGCCATCGATACCCAGAGGACAGGGGTGGCCCAGCCGGCCTTCTTCAATGATAAGATGATGATTCCCTATCTGCTGGGAAAGGGCATACCACTGGAGGATGCTCGGGACTATGCTATCAGCAACTGCATGTCCTGGATCATCCCTGGGAAGAGCATGGTCTACCGCCAGGGCATGGGGATGTTCTCTTTCCCCAACTGTATGATGCTGGCTCTAAACCAGGGGGTGGACTGGCTCAGCGGGCAGCCGGTGGGTTATCCTACCCCGGATCCGCTCACCTTCAAGTCTATCGATGACATCATGGAAGCTATCTTCCAACAGTACAACTTCTTCCTAGAAAAGCAGGTCTACATACACAACATCTCCGATGCTTTGTACGAGGAGTACCTGCCCCGGCCGCTTATCTCAGCACTGATAGACGATGGGATAGAGATGGCGGCAGACTGCCGCAAGTGGTATTACTTCCACCGGAACTACGTGATGCCCAGTGGGGTAAACAATGTGACTGACTCGCTAGCAGCCATTAAGAAGTTTGTCTTTGAACAGAAGAAGATCACTATGGCCGAGCTTCTGGACGCCCTGAAGAAGAACTTCGAGGGCAAGGAGGGCTTGCGCCAGATGCTGCTCGGTGCCCCTAAGTTTGGCAACGATGACGACTACGTGGACGGCATTGCTCAGGAGCTCCATTTCCACATAACCAGAGAGACACAGAGGTTCTCCACCTACTACGGCTATCCCTATGATGTAGATGGCACCAATGCGGCCATGGGTTATTTCCTGGGTGTGGATGTGGCGGCTACCCCTGATGGTCGGAAGGCTAAGGAGCCTCTCCACGACGGAAGCGTCTCTCCAGTGCAGGGCCAGGACAAAAAGGGGCCTAGCGCTGTGCTGAACTCGGTGGGCAAGATTGATCCGCTGCTATCCTGCAATCACCTATTCAACCAGAGGTTTGCCCCTCAGTTCCTAGAGGGGGAGAACAAGGAGATCTTTGCCCAGTACCTCAAGACCTGGTCTGACCTGGGCATCCATCATATCCAGTTCAACGTCATCGATCCGAAGACATTACGGGATGCTCAGCAGCACCCCGAGAAACACGCCGACCTGATAGTCCGTGTGGCTGGCTATGCTGCTTACTTTGTGGACCTGACAAAGTCCCTTCAGGACGACATCATCGCCAGGACAGAGCAGAGCTTTACCTAAAGCATATACCCAGACAGGCCGTTGGCCAGGTCTAGGGCGGCAACAAGAAAGCGATAGAAGGGGGTAAACGTATGGAGTTACTAGACGTCCAGGCAATCGACACCATGTGCCGCGCCGGATATGCCGGGATTGTGACCGAGAAGGAGTGGAAGGAGATGTGGGGGATGTATGAGGCGCAGGCAGCGGTCAAGGGCACCTTCGGAGGGGTGCTGAAGAAGATGGGAATAAAACCGGAGGATGGGTGGAAGGTGATCGCCTCTCAGTACAAAGCCTCCGTGGAAGACATGATCAAGGAGATGGACGCAATAGGGGTGGAGAAGGTTTGTGTAGACCAGCAGATGCTCTGGTCAAGGCGGCACCACACGCTGGCCACCCAATTCTCGGTGGAGCAAATTGCCCAACTGGTGGAAAAGGGCAAAGGCAGAGTCGTTGGTGGCGCTAGCTACAACCCCTGGCGCATTGAGGAGAGCCTGAAAGACGTGGAGAGAGGGGTGAGGGAGTTCGGTTTCAAGTATGTATGGTTCCACCCCAACAGCTTCGGCTTCAAGGCCAGCGATGCCAAGTGCTATCCCCTCTACGCCAAGTGTATTGAGTTAGGGATACCCTGCTGCTTCCAGACGGGGCAATCGGCCGAGCCGCTGCCCAGCGAAATAGGTCGGCCCATGTACGCTGATGAAGTAGCCATGGACTTCCCCAACCTGGCTATGGTGTTGACCCACACTGGCTGGCCCTGGATTGAGGAGTGGGTTTCCATGATCTGGAGACATCCCAATGTCTTTGGCAACATTGGCGCTTATTATCCTGCTTCCCTTCATCCACCGACTGTGGACTTCATGAACGGGCCTATAGGCCGAACCAAGGTTGTCTGGGGAACCAATGGCTTCGGGCTGACTCGCTGCAAGAAAGAGTTTGTGGAGCTACAGATAAGGGATGATAACAAGAAGAGGATCCTGCGGGACAACGCCATCGAGATTTTCAAGCTCTAGGGTCAGAGGTTGCTTGTTAGTGTAATTCTGAGGAGTCAGCTTCAATCTGACTCCTCAGAACCTTTAGGATCCTCATTCTTTTGCTTGCGGCAGGCCTGAATAGACAAGCGGTCGCAGGCAAGCTACATCACATTTTCGGATTTCCTGGCTGCCGAAATCAGGGGTAGCCTTCTTTGTCCAGCCTGTCGAGCCAGTCCGCCGATTTGACCTCTCGCTCCAGAAGGTATCGGATGTATTTTCGCATAAGTAGCTTTAGCTCCAGGGAGACCTCGGGAAACACCCGTAACCTTTCAGCCTCAGCGTAGGTGTTGCGCTGCAAAAAGCGTAAAACCTTCAGGGCATTGAGAGAAAGCGGATGGGCGATGAGCCCTCCGCCGCGACACCGGGGGCAAAGCACTCCACCGCTATCGGGACTGAAATAGTTGCTGCCGGGTTCAATAGCGGAGCGACAGATGACGCAGTGCTGAAGTTCGGGCCGATAGCCCAGGTATTCCAGCAAATGTAGCTCAAAGCAGCGGAGAATCAGGTCTCCGTGGCGGGCTCGACACAGCCAGTTCAATGTGTCTACCAGTAGCCGGAAGAGAGGATAGTTCTCCTCTCCCTCAGCCGTAAATCGATCAACCAGTTCGACGACGTAGAGGGCGGAGGAAGTAAGCCGTAGATTGTCACGGAGAGGCAAGAAACTCTCGATGGCTTGACTTTGGCTAACGATGTCGAGTCCCTTGGATCGAGCCAGCAACATCTGGCTGTGGACAAGCTGTTCCACATGCCCACCCATTTTACTCTTGGGACGCCGCACTCCTTTAGCTACTGCCCTGATCTTACCCAGATAGGGAGTGTACATGGTGAGGACGCTGTCCGCTTCACCTAGATCGGTTTTCCGGAGAACCACCGCTTCGGTGTCATAGAGGCGTGGAGTAGTCACTGCAATCGGAAGCCTCCTAAAGAACTTCTGGGTAAATCATGACCTTTCATGAGACACTGCGGCGATGTTGGTCCAGACCGTAGAGGAAGGAATAAGCATCTGCATGGTGTGCCGCCTTGGTAGAAACAATACCACAGTTGTGATGATGTTATGCGTTGGCATTGTTTCTCTCCGTCTCCAGCATCTTCTGCAACTGGGCGATAAGCGGAGGCAAGTCCTGGGTAACAATAGCCCAGATGATATCCAAATTGACCTCTGTGTAACCGTGAGCCAGACGGTCTCGTGTCCCGATAATCAGATTCCACGCAATCTCGGGGTGTCGCTGCCGAAGTTCGGGGGATATATTCCTGGCAGCTTCGCCAATGATCTCTACCAAATGCACCGCTGCCAGTGCCAGTACCTCATCCGTATCCAAGTCCTTCCGAGCTTGCCCACGGGTGAACTGCATTGCCTTTTGGGCAAAGTCCAGCATATGGCGCAGCCGGGTGTAGTCTTTAGCCACTGACATAGAGTGCTCTGGCCTCCCTTATCACCTGCTCACGAAAGTAATGACTTAGGTCCTGGGGTGTCCGCAAATCAACGTTTCGGGCCAGCATTTCAGAAAGCTCGTCTCGTATCCTCACAAAACCAAACCCCGGCACATATCCGGGTTCAAATTCCACCAGCACGTCTATATCGCTGTCTAACCCGAAATCATCGCGCAGCACAGAGCCGAAGAGGGACAGCCGACGTATACGGTGGCGTCCGCAGAAATCGGCCAGCTTGTCCTTTGGAATATGGATACGGGCTTCCATTCGCCTATCATCGGCTTTGGCGTCGCTTCCCGATATTACATAACCAACCGCCTTATTCTGCTGGGACATCTTGTCTATCAGGCTCTTCAATTCGGCAAAGATAGGTGAGTCTGGATTTGCCTGGTAAAAGGCCTGCTTCCCTTGTATTGTGCGGCTGATGATCCCTGCATCCACAAGTTGTTTCATTTCTCTCTGTACAGGACCGAGGCCAGCACCCGTAGCACGAGCGATCTGGCGCAGGTAAAAGGCTTCGTCGGTGTGGCTGTAAAGCAGAGACAGAACTGCTTGCCGTGTCTTGCCGAAGAGGATGGGGGGGAGATTGTAGGAACTAGGTCGTGTAATCATGTCGGTTACAATTGTAACCTTTTCGGTTACACAATGCAAGAACTGGAAGCAGTGGCTCAGTTGGGCGTGTTAAATCTCTTGCCTTCCCTCCAGAGCGCGGGTCAAGGTGACCTCGTCAGCATACTCCAGGTTGCTGCCAAAGGGGAGCCCTCTGGCTAGGCGGGTGATCTTTATCCCCAAGGGGGTTATCAAACGCTGTAAATACATTGCTGTGGCTTCCCCTTCCAGATTGGGGTTAGTGGCCAGGATGATCTCCTGGCCCGAGCTATCCCGGAGACGGGCCAAAAGCTCCCTGATTTTCAGGTCCTCAGGCCCAACCCCCTGCATAGGGGATATGGAACCATGAAGGACGTGATACAAACCGTTATAGCTACGGGTACGCTCCAGCGGCAGGATGTCCAGGGGTTTTTCCACGATGCAGATCTTACTGCGGTCACGCTGCTCGTCCTGGCAAACAGCGCAGGGATCGACTTCGGTGACGTTCTGGCAAACGGAGCAGAAGATGATCTTCTCTTTTACCGCCACAATAGCTTCAGCCAAAGCTCTGGCCTGCTCCTCAGGGGCATGTAACAGGAAATATGCCAACCGCTGGGCATTCTTGGGTCCAATACCGGGCAGTTTATGCAACTCCTCAATCAACTGAGCCATAGGCCGGACGGCGGCACCAAAATCAACACCCAAAGCTAGCCCACCTTCTTACATCAGGCCCGGGATGTTAAGCCCCCCAGTCACCGCCTCAAGACGGCTCTGGGCCAGTTCCCGGGACTTCTTGATACCCTCATTCACTGCGGCAAGCACCAGGTCTTCCAGGAGGCTGATGTCCTCCAGGTCAACGGCATCGGGAGATATCTTCACCGATTTGACGTTCTGGTGGCCGTCAACCACCACAGTCACCGCCCCGCCCCCAGCACCAGCTTCTATTTCGGCCTTGCCCAGTTCCTCTTGCACTTTAGCCATCTTGGCCTGCAGTTCCTTTACCTGCCTCATGATCTGTTTATTCACTCGTTTCCTCCCGATGTATTCTGGTGAGTCTCGACGCTGACTATTATGCCACCTATTTCCCGAGCTGCCTTGACCAGATGCCCATTTATCGCTCGCTGCTTGGGTTCCGGCCGGAGTACGCAGCGCACCTTGCTAGGAGTACCAAACATCTGGCTCAGTTTATTCTCTACCATGCGCCGGTATTTAGGATCCTCAATCTTCTCTTTGTGAAAGGAATGGTAAAAAGCCAACACCAGTGTATCATCTTCCACGTCCAGCGGCTCACAAGCGCTCCTCAAGAAAGCATCCAGGTTACCACTGGAACCGACGCCCCTCAAGGTCTTCACGAAGTCGCTCCACTGGGCGCGTACCCGTTCTATGCCAGATTCTGGTACAGGGGCAGGAGCCTCCTCACGGGTTGGCGCAGCCTCGCGGATTTCCGATGCAGGGGCAGCAGGCTTTTCCTGGATTAGCTCAGCTTTAGGGACAGGCACAGCCGGTCTGGACGGAGCAGCCCCATCCTTGGCAGTCATGCCTGGCTTAGCTCGAACAGTCTCCCTTGTTGGAGGCATCGCCTTTTCTTCAGTCAAGACGCACTCCACAAATGCGAGCTCCAGCGGCAGGGAGGAGTAGTCCTTGGAACGGAGATCGATTTGTCCAAAGAGCTTGAGTGCTTTGAGGATATCTTCCATCGATAGCTTAGCTGCTAATTCCTTTATTTCGGCCAAGTCTTCCACGCCGAGATCCAGTGAGGCCTCCGCCCCAGATTTGGCCAGTAACATGTTCCGCAGACACTCCACGAGTCCCCGGTTCACCTGTAGTAGGTCCAAGCCATCGTTGACGATGCTGTTTATAGTGGCTAGGCCGGCAGCTACATCTTTGCTGGTGATATGCTTCGCCAGCTCCTTGATTCGAAAGTCAGTGGCGATACCCAGCATGTCCTCAACCTGGTGGACGTCTACCTGGTTTCCATAGTAAATCACTACCTGCTGTAGCAGGTTCTCAGCATCCCGGAGGCTGCCTGATATGCTCTTGGCGATAAGCCTCAAGCTCTCAGGCGCAATGGAGATGTTCTCTTTCTCGCAGATAAGCTTCAGTTTGGCCACCACGGCACTGTGAGAGAGCCTGCGGAAGTCGAACCTCTGGCAGCGGGATAGGATGGTGGTCAACAGTTTGTGCGGCTCGGTAGTAGCAAGAATAAAGATGGCATGAGGCGGGGGCTCCTCCAGGGTCTTGAGCAAAGCATTGGAGGCGTGTTCGGTGAGCATATGGACTTCGTCAATGATATACACCTTATAGCGGGCACTGTTAGGGGCAAACTTCACCCTCTCGCGGAGCTCCCGAATGTCATCAATGCCACGGTTACTGGCGGCATCGATCTCTATCACATCCAGCGCCCGGCCCCGATTCATAGCTTCGCACATCTCACAGGTATTACATGGCTCTCCGTTGCCGTTGGTCAGGCAGTTGATAGCCTTGGCCAGGATACGTCCGGTGCTCGTCTTGCCTGTACCTCGGGGGCCGCAGAAGAGATAAGCATGAGCTACCCGCCCGGTCTCCAAGGCGTTACGCAGGGTCTGGGTGACATGCTCCTGTCCTACCACCTCAGCCAGGGTTTGGGGACGCCACTTACGATAAAAAACCTCTGATGCCACGGCTACTGTCCCATTTTACCGCTTCTTCACTTCAAATAATACCTTTTCCTCCAAAGCTTTCATCTCCTGCTCGTTTGCTGGATCGTCGTGCTCGTAACCCAGGAGATGTAGCGTACCGTGAACAACGAGGAGCGCTATCTCCTCTTCTATCCCATGATGTTGTTCCTCTGCTTGCCTCACTGCCTGGGGATAGGAGACGATTACCTCGCCGAGGTGACGGAGGCCATCAGGCGGTGTGACGAAGGAGAACGAATCTCCCTGGGTTTTCTCCTCAGTCAGGGCGAAGCTGATGACATCAGTAGGCTTGTCTATTCCCCGATACTTTCGATTTAATTCTCGTACAGTCTCGTCATCTGTGATCAGCAAGCCCAGTTCCACTTCCGCGCCGCTACTTTGAGTGTGGAAACAGCCTGCGACCACTCGCCGCAGCCATCTCTTCTTCACCAGGCCTTGAAACTTCTTGTCAATTTGAATTCCCAGCTTCACCGGAAGCTACCACCTCTGTAGCTCTTTCCTGGGGAGGTTTCTTCAGAGTCGCCCTCAGCGCCTCCCTCAATGAGTCTACGCCCAGCGCTTTCATTCCCCCTGGAAGCTTGAGGCTATTCAGGGAGGACTTAGGCCCGACACAGTGAGTGAAACCCTGTCTGGCTGCCTCAACTAGCCGGCGCTCCAGTTGGGCCACCGCTCTTACCTCCCCACTCAGCCCTATTTCACCCACCGCTATCAAATTGGGGTCAATTTCTCTGTCAGTGAAGCTGGAAGCAACAGACAAAGCCACAGCCAGATCAACAGCCGGCTCATTGACCTTCAGCCCACCGACTACATTGACAATGATATCTTGATTCGCCAACCGCAGCCCAACTCGTTTGGTGAGCACGGCGGCAATCAATTGCAAGCGATTAAGGTCTATTCCATTTGCTGTTCGCCTCGGTAGGCCAAAGCTGGTTTGGGTGGTTAGGGCCTGGATCTCTACCAGCAGCGGGCGAGTGCCTTCTAGAACAGGGGCTACCACTGAGCCTGCTGCCCGCTGCGAGCGCTGGGACAGGAAGACTCGAGATGGATTCTGTACTTCCGCCAGCCCATCGGCTGTCATTTCAAAGATACCCACTTCATTGGTTGACCCGAAGCGGTTCTTAATGCCCCGCAACAACCTGTAGGTACTGAAGGTCTCACCTTCCAGGTAAGTGACCACGTCCACAATGTGCTCTAATACCTTTGGGCCAGCGATAGCTCCCTCCTTGGTCACATGTCCGGTGATAAGTAGAGGAATCGTTGCCAGCTTGGCCCACTGCATCAGTCTCAGTGTACATTCTCTTATTTGTGACACGCTCCCTGGTGCCCCGTCCAGTTCTCTCAGATAGACCGTCTGGATGGAATCGATAACCCCTAAACCAGGGGATAGCTCCTCCATTTGGCGCAGAATGACCTCCAAATCGGTCTCATTAAGGAGATAAAGCCCCTCACCTTTGATCCCCAGGCGGTCTGCCCGCAATCTTGTCTGGTACAGCGACTCCTCCCCTGAGGTATAAACCACCCTCCTCCCTCGGCGGGCGATCCCGTCTGACACCTGAAGCAGCAGGGTCGATTTGCCGATCCCCGGGTCACCACTGATAAGAACCAGGGAGCCAGGGACTATTCCTCCTCCAAGCACTCGATCAAATTCGCCAAAGGCAGAGGAAAGGCGTGGCACCTCTTCAGTGGTTATCTGGAACAACTCACACGCTGGGTGCTCTATCGGGACTGAGGGTGTACGGGCGCTCTTGGAAACAGCCACGCGGGTCTCCACAAAGGTACTCCACCCCTGGCAGTCAGGGCAGCGTCCTAGCCATTTGGGGCTTTCCTTACCGCATTGCTGGCAGACAAAGGATACTTTGGAGGGCTTGTTCACCGTCCGTACCTTCCAAAAAGGGGAGCACCTTTCGGGCTCCCCTTTTTCAGATTCCTGTCGCTATGTGCGCTGCCTAAGAGATTGTTTCCACCGGACTCATGGTGCGCGCCTTAATCTGGTCACCGTCACGGTCCAGACAGACGGTATCACCTGGCTGAAATTCGCCCCGCAGTAGCATTTCAGAGAGCTGATCCTCCACCATAGTCTGAATTACCCTCCGCAGTGGTCGCGCACCAAAGGTTTCATCGTAACCCTTTTCACAGAGAAGGTCTTTGGCCGTGTCTGTCACTACTAATCCCATGCCCCTCTCAATGAGCTGAGCTCTCAGCGGACGGAGCATCAGATCCACGATCTGTCGAATGTCCTCTTTAGTCAGATGACGGAAGACTACCACTCCATCAAGGCGGTTAAGGAATTCTGGGCGGAAGGTCTTCTTCAGCTCCTCCAGAAGCTTTTCCTTCATCCTCTCGTAGGAACGCTGTCTGGTTTTGGATTCATCAGTGCGGCTGACAAAGCCCATAACAGCATCCTTCTTAATCAGTTCGGCGCCGATATTGCTTGTCATAACTATGATGCTATTCCGGAAATCGACCTTCCTCCCTTTAGCGTCGGTCAAATGGCCATCATCGAAAATCTGAAGCAAGATATTGAACACATCAGGATGCGCCTTCTCGATTTCGTCGAGGAGGATAGCACAGTAGGACTTGCGCCTTACCGCTTCTGTCAATTGGCCACCCTCATCGTAGCCAACATACCCTGGAGGAGCTCCCACCAAGCGGGCCACGGTGTGCCTTTCCATAAACTCCGACATGTCAAGCCGAATCAGGGCATCCTCACTGCCAAACATGAACTCGGCTAAAGCTCTGACCAGCTCCGTTTTTCCCACCCCTGTAGGTCCAAGGAAGATGAAACTGCCTATAGGGCGTCTGGGGTCTTTCAGACCGGTGCGGGCACGCCTCACCGCCTTGGCCACAGTGACGATAGCTTCATCCTGAGAGATGATCCGCTGATGCAGGGCTTCTTCCATGTGTAGCAGCCTGGCTACCTCGTCTGATGCCAGTTTTACCACGGGGATACCAGTCCACATGCTCACCACTTCGGTAATGTCCTCTTCCGTTACCACGGGCTTGTCGCGGCTCAGCTCAGCCTGCCAGTTGCTTTCCAGTTCCTTGATCTTCTCCATCAGATGAATCTCGCGGTCGCGTAGTTCCACAGCGTATTCGTATTGCTGTGCGCTAATAGCGGTTTCTTTGTCCTGGCGCACGCTGTCCAGTGCCCTCTTCGTTTCTTTCAAACCGATAGGGACAGTTCCTCCCCTGAGACGCACTCGAGAGGCAGCCTCGTCCACCAGATCAATGGCCTTGTCAGGCAAGAAGCGGTCAGCTATGTAACGCGATGCCAGGTTGGCCGCTGCTCTTATCGAGTCATCACTTATCTTGAGTTGATGGTGCTCCTCGTAGCGCTCCTTGATACCCTGTAGTATTTCCACAGTCTGCTCCACGGTGGGTTCGTCTACCGTGACGGGCTGGAAGCGACGTTCCAGAGCAGCATCCTTCTCCACATACTTACGGTAATCATCCAGAGTGGTAGCGCCAATGCACTGGAGCTGTCCTCGAGCCAGGGAGGGCTTGAGGATATTGGCAGCATCCACAGCACCCTCAGCAGCACCAGCACCCACTATGGTATGCATCTCGTCAACAAACAATACGCAATTACCGGCGGTCTTTATCTCGTCAATAACCTTCTTCAGCCTTTCCTCAAATTCTCCCCGGTATTTCGTGCCAGCTACCAGAGCTCCCATGTCCAGAGCCACTACCCGCTTTCCTTGCAGGGTGTGGGGTACTTCCCCAGTTACTATGCGATGTGCTAGGCCTTCAACGATAGCTGTCTTTCCCACACCGGGTTCACCAATAAGAACAGGGTTGTTCTTGGTGCGCCTTGACAGTATCTGGATCACCCGCTGGATCTCTTTGGCACGGCCGATAACCGGGTCAAGCTTGCCGCTGGCCGCCATGGCGGTCAAGTCCATGCCTAACTGGTCCAGAGTCGGCGTGCGGCTGGTACTGCGGGTTCCAGGCTGAGGTTGGCCGGTAGTCTGGTTCAGAATACGGGTAGTCTCAACACGGGCACGCTCCAGGTTAACCCCCAGGCTTTCGAGTACTCCACCAGCTACCCCCTCGCCCTCACGTAAGAGACCAAGGAGGAGGTGTTCCGTGCCAACATAGGTGTGGCTGAAGCGGCGCGCCTCATCAACTGCCAATTCAATGACCTTCTTCGCCCGGGGCGTGAGGCCGACTTCTCCAGCAGGTGCCTTTCCTCCGCGCCCGATGATGAATTCCACCGCAGCTCGTACCTTATTCAGGTCCACGCCCAAGTTGGAAAGTACCTTAGCAGCAATGCCATCAGTTTCACGAACCAGCCCCAGCAGTATGTGCTCTGTGCCGATGTAGTTGTGATTGAACCTCTGCGCTTCTTCCTGCGCATAGGTCAGGGCACGTCGCGCTCTTTCAGAGAATTTTTCAAACCTGCTTGCCATAACAAGACCTATTCTACCACACTTTCGCCCTCAAAGAAAGAGATTTGGCGTTTGGGGTAGCGTAACATATTGTGTGTAAAAAGAGGGGGGCGTATCCTTCTAGAGATAAGAGAAAGATATCTTAGAAAGGAGGACG
>VGOE01000041.1 GCA_016876035.1 Chloroflexota bacterium | reverse complement strand
ACCGCTTGTGTATCTGATCCATTACACCCCTCCTTGATGGAGGAATGTAACCATTGGAGTTCACTTTTCAACCGTAAACGGTTCACTTTTGAAGCATAAACAGTTCACTTTTCAGTCGTAACTAACAGAAGCTAGAGTTAGCTTGACATCTTTGTCCAGCGATGCCAACGGGATGTCCAACCGATAATCACGAGGGTCATAAGACTGTACGACAGTCAGCCAAGCATGCCCTGGCAGCAACTCAGTTAGCCGCGGGTCGATAGAGGCAAGCTCTTTCTCACCCAATTTGAACTGAACCCGCTTGTCCTTGGTCGCGGCAATCTTCATCTCCATCCCACCCTGATCAGACTTGTTTTCGGGCAACTGGCTCGCATCTACCAAAGGTTGCGGGGTCAGCAGAAATAGACTTATCGTTGTTTCGCCGGGAATGATGGAGGAGATCTTCAGAGGGAAGTAGAGGGTATCGCTCTGGAATTGATAGACGATAGGCTCCACGCTGTTCTGGTCAGGGGTTAGCTCTATGAGGTCGAAAACGAAGAACTGTATCCCCTGTTGAATGTATTGCGCTGCTAATGACTCTAACTGGGGAGATGATATCTGATACTGGATCTGGTTCTGGATCAAGAAATCCTCAGCCCAGTCAATAAACCCAGCGGCATCAGGGGCTTTGGCCACCCAGATGTCATGGGCACCAATCTTCTCATGGAAGACAATGTCTACTCCCGCTCCACCCTCCCCCTGGTGTCTCACACATTCAAACCAGCCCTGTCGAGGGCGGAAGCGATCATAAATCAGATCCCCGATGCGGAGGAAGGAGTTGAAATCCCCTTGCTCTATCTTCTCCGGCTGGGAGGGCAAGGGGATTATGCGGAGGGCTATGGTATCCCCTTCGGCGTAAACGTCTGTGGATAGAATCAATATTTCCTGCTGGCCATCCCAGGCTATGATCGCCTTTTGCCCTGGCTCATAAAGCAACTTGTCTGCTATGGAAATCATGCCGCCGTCGGCCAAAACTGAAGGGGGTGCCGAAAGGAAAAGGAGACAGGCACAAACAATTACGAACAAAATCACCCCGAGGCATCTCAGTGAAACTGCCTTTGCACCCATCTCCAACCCTCTCAACCCGGCGGCGCAAGTTAGACAGAGCAATCCCTGGCAACGTTATACCATGCGAGGTCAAGCCTGGAGGCCGATTCGACGTAACGAGCGAGATTCTTCCCCGCCTGCGAGGCTGTGAATTTATTGCCCCTTCAAAGCTGGAAATCGTGAAGGGCCGAAGCTACGGCCCGCATTTCTTCACAAACTCTGCGGCGGATCAGAATGACACCTGCGGATGGCGTCACCCTACGCGTAGCGGACATTCTCACATTACGAAGCGCCAGTCTCTCATGCTACATTGCTGATGGTGGCCACTCAACGTTCTAAGCTATCCTCCACCCTGCTTTGCCTCGATTTTCTCCAAGGCCTTCGCGGCATCCCGGCGAACGTCGCTATCTTCGTCCTCCAGGGCGTTAGTCAGAGGCTCTATAGCCCTGGTATCTCCTATGTTTCCCAGGGCAACTGCTGCCATGCGACGCAGGAAGCTATCTTCATCCTGCAATGCCTGTATGAGCGGCTCCACTCCCCTGGTATCCCCAATCTCTCCCAGGCCCAATGCCGCTCTCGCCCGAACTTTGGGTTGCATGTCGTAATCTCCCAGGACTTCTATCAAGCGTTCGACATCTTTTCTCTGTATCATCTTTTCTACTTGCTCACTAGCTATTTCTGCACAAGATATGAATAGCAGAGCTGGGATCAGCAGCATGGTCACAAGGAGTAGCAACTTCTTCGGCATTCTCAGTCCTCTTCCCTTCGTCTCATCGTTCTTCCTGGTCAATCCTCTGGCCATGACTCAGATATATCAGGTAGGTAAGGCGATGTCAAATAGAATGGGGGCTGCTCTCTTCAAACGTTGGCAGGCACTGGGACTATTGCTATAATTAGCACACCGAAAGCAGTCCCCGCGGTGCGCGTTACGCCCTGTGTGCAGGCTGGTTGATACAGGGCGGGACTGATTTGCTGGACGGCGTAAAGGAGTGATCCGATGATGAAAGCTGCAGTGGTCTGCGGTAGTCGCGACGTAAGGCTGGAGAAAGTAGAGACCCCTTCCATCCAGAAGGATGAGATACTGGTGAAAGTGCAGGCCTGCGGGATATGCGGCACTGATCTCCACAGGTACAGGACGGGGGATGTCTCCCCATCCGGCAAGCTGATATTGGGGCATGAGTTCAGTGGCGAGATAGTTGAGGTAGGGAAGGCTGTCAATGGCGTGAGGGTGGGGGACAGGATCGTGGGAATTGGCTACCGTCCCTGCGGAAAGTGCCACTGGTGTCAGCAAGGTCAAAGGGAGAGGTGCCCGAATCCTGCTGTTCCAGGGGAAGGGCTGGACGGCGCCTTTGCTGAGTACGTTGTGGTGCCTAACCCGATGCCCGGGAAGATGCTTTTTCAGATACCAGAGGATTTGAGTTGGGAGGTAGCCGCTACCATTGAGCCTGCGTCAGTGGCCTGCTTTGCCGTAAGGCGGGCCGGCATCCAGCCCAAGGACACAGTGGTTGTCTTAGGAGCGGGCATGATCGGCCAGTGCATTGCTCAGGGGTGCAAGGCTGTAGGGACACCCAAAGTCATCATCAGTGAGCCTTCAGCTATGCGCCGCGACACAGCCAGCAGTCTAGGCGCTGATACTGTCTTGAACCCCATGGAAACAGATCCGATCGAGGCTGTTAAGGAAGCTACTTCGGGAGAGATGGCAGACGTGGTCTTTGAATGCTCCGGTTCACCAGCGGCCTTTCGGCAGGGAGCACAGATGCTGCGGCCTTTCGGCAGGATGATGCAGGTGGGTATGTTTGAGAAAAACCTGGAGCTGCCCCCGCCTCTGATGAGCCTGATGTTTCAGTTCAGGAACATGACCTTGCGGGGCTGCGGTGGGCAGAGGTGGGACATGGCCCTGGAAATGATGCAGGCGGGCCAGATCAAAACGAGAGACCTGATAACGCACCAGTTCCCCCTCGACCGCGCCAAGGAAGCTTTCGAGACCCAGCTCAACGCCGACGAGGCCATAAAGGTGCTGCTGATACCATAGGCGCCGCTCGCTGCCCGTGCGGTCAGCGAGGTCTCTCAAGGACGACGCTCGAATTCTGAAAATCAACTGTCCTGATGACGGCCTCTATCTCTTTTTCCTCGCCGAAGATTGTCGAGAGGCGGAGCGTCTTGTCACGGATTTCTATGAGCGCCACATCTTGGAGAAGAAGCTCTCTCTGGCCGTCTCCCCTCAAATAAGCCTTCGCCAGACACATTTACCCCTCCTTCACCCTATCCAGAGCGGCAAACAAGAAATCGTTCACCTTACTCATTTGCTGGGCTGCCTGCATCATATCATCGTAAACCGCAGTCTGCCCCAACTTCCTGGCTTTCTCGGCCCACTGTCTGAACTCCGCAGCATGTCCCCGGTTGTGCTCAATCCAGTGGCCCAACAATATCTTCAGTTTTTCCTTCTCGCTTTTGTCAGGCATGGGAATGACCTCCCCTCAGGCCGCAGCCTCCTTGAGGTATTATAGCATGAGCGCACATCGGCGAAGAAACACCGCCATGCAGGCAGGTTAGCAAACAGGGATTGGCCGCACAGCAGGTTACACAACCGAGATGTGAAAGAATCCCTTCCTTCGCACCAAAGCTAAGGAAGGGACTTCCTCAGTCCTCAATCGCTCAAGCCGCTGGAGGGACGTGGGATGCAGGCTTGACGATGGTGGCCAACACCCGGTCCCATTCCCAAAAAGCCCGGAGAGAAACGATCTTCCCCTCTTCATTGACCTTGTATAAGAACACCCCGTCGCACCACCCCTCGCTGCCGTCGGGGAAAAAGAGGTGGATGGTCCCCACGTTGGCCACTTCCTGCCCGCAGGCAAAAGAATCCTTGATTTCGAATTTGCGGCCGCTCGTCATGATAATTCTATCGAAAAAGGTGGAGATGGCTTCCTTTCCCCGGTGTCCCTTGCCCTCCTTGTCCAAGGGGGAGGGGCCGACAGGGTCTTCCACAATGGCATCATCGGCAAACAGGGATAGCCATTCCTCTTTGCTCCGCCTTACACTGTATCTCATGGAACGTTGCGAGGCAAGGCGAGCCGGGTGTTCTTTGGCACTCATATTTGATCCTCCTCTGTTGGTGCACACATGCTTCTAAGTTTCTGACAGCAGGCACACAATTGCAGGGTGGGCCAAGCACCCTGCGGCTCAGGTCCTACCGGCCTTCGTCAGCCGCCGCTCCACCCCCATCTCTCCAAGAGGCTCTCATGGCCTGGGCGAAAGCCTCAGGCTCTATCTCAATGTCAGCCTCATAATGGAACCTCTCCAGGATGCCGGTGTCATTGCGATAGAACGGCTGCCACGCCGGCCTGGAGATGAGCTTGGCGTGCAAGGAGTAATAATTCAACTCTTCTCCCATGGGTGCCGAGAAGGTCGTCAGGTTAAAGGAGTTAACTCCCATTTGCTTATACCCGCGCAGTAACCTGATAAGGCAGTCAGCAAAATCAGCAATCTGTGGCTCAGTCACTTCAGCCAGATCGCTGGTTTCCTTGAAGATGATCTGCGCTTCTCGGTTGCCTTGAGGCGCATAGCTGGCGATAACAGCCACAGAATCCCTCTCTCCTACCCACCTCTGCCCGATCCTTTTCTCTTTCGCAACGAAGTCCCGCCAGTAACTGCTTCCCGTTTTGCAGAGGTAGTCCCGGCTGCTTTCCAGCAGCCTTTGCTGGTATGGGGTGGCTTGGCGATCCACCAGGATTTGAACATGAGGATGAACCACGCTGGCAGCGCTCGGTGGCAGATGGTTCCACAGATATATGGGATATCGAGCTTCCCGGCTAGTCTGGCTGACCTTTGCCAGAAACTCTCTGGTTGCCAACATGTTGTCCACCAGCATCTGGGGCTGAAACTGGTCCAGGTCAAGGAAATGCTTTGAAGTCAGCGTTCCAGCAGCATGATATTCAGCCAGAGGGAATAGGTTGGGGAAGAAACAGCACTCACCCCTTTTGATTCTTCCCTCGGGAGAGAAGCTTTTCACAAAAAGCGGCGTGGCTCGCTCGATATTCTGAGGGCAGAACGGGCAATCCTCCGGCCTGCCAATGACCTCACTAAGGTCAACCGCGGCAGGAGCCTTTCTCAGCCTTTCTGTCCTCCTAACGTTTATGCGGCACCGCACCCCCGTCAGGGGGTCCTCCCGGTATTCTATGGAGTGTCTTACCTTGTGGAAAAGCGGAGGGCTGAGTAGTTCCGCTTCTCTGACCAGTTTGGGAAATTCCATTTCGGGGGAAGGGCGTCACTGGCAATTAGCCAAGCGCCGCAAGACTAATCAGCGAGACCGCTGCTTTCTCAAATCCTGGAACTTCTTCAGCAACTCCTTCTCTTCCTTGCTCAGACGGGTAGGAGTTACTACCTTCAGCACCACGTACTCATCCCCTCTACCGTGATTGCTCAAACGGGGTATGCCTTTGTTGTCTATCCTTAGAACAGCGCCGTTTTGCGTCCCAGCGGGGACATGAACCTTCAGATCGCCTTCCAGCCCCGGTACATCGTCCAACTCCCCGCCCAGAGCCGCCTCAGGCAGCTCAATTTCTTTTATGACATAGATGTCATCGCCATGTCGCTCAAAGATGGGGTGCTTCTCTACATCCAGCACAACATACAAATCGCCGCTCTCTGCGCCATCTCCTCCTGGCTCTCCCTCCCCGACAATTCTGATGCTATGCCCTGTAGCGGCACCCTTCGGTATCTTGACAGTGATCTCTTTTATCTTCTCGATCGCGCCTTTCCCTTTACACTCAGCGCAGCGATCCGTAATGATCTTACCCCTGCCTCTGCATTTGCCGCAAGTGGTTACCTGGCGAATAACAGCGTAGCCTGACCTCTGCTCGGTCACCAGTTGCCCTGAACCCCGGCAGCTTTCACACTGCTTCAAGCCATCCTTCTTTGCCCCTGTCCCCTGGCAAACGGAGCAGGCCTCCAACCTGGGTATCTCTATCTTCCGTTCCGCGCCAGAAACCACTTCTTCCAGGGTGAGGGCCAGGTCATACCGCAAGTCAGCGCCTCTTCGGGTCTGCCTGTTTCCCCCTGGCCTCCGCCGACCACCAAAAAGGCTATCGAAAATGCTGCCGCCGAACCCCAGGTCTCCGCCCAAAAGGCCTTCCAGGATGCTGGCGAAATCCACCCCTCTGAATATGTCTTCTTGAGTGAGGCCCTGAAGCCCGGCGTGACCGTAGGTGTCATACAGCCTTCTCTTTTCCCTATCGCAGAGGACGGCGTAGGCCTCGTTTATCTCCTTCATCTTGTCGAGCGCCTCAGCATCGCCGGGGTTTCTATCCGGATGGTACTTCATGGCCAGGCTGCGATAAGCCTTCCTCAAGGCAGCTTCATCAGCATCTCTCCCTACACCCAGGACCTCGTAGTAATCTCGCTTGGTCATGACCCTAGCATGCACCCCTACTCAGACCCGTTCCCCTCTTTCTTCTTGGCAGGTTCTTTCGATGCTTCCTTGTCAACTTCCTTCTTCGTCCCGTTCTCCGCTTCCGCCGCGCTGTTCTTGGCCCGATTATCGGTGGTATAGAAGCCTGGGCCTTTGAAGATTATCGGCACCGGCAAGAAAAGGCGACGCCCCTCTCCCTTGCATCTGGGACAAGGAGCGCCAGAGTCCTCACCAAAACTTCTTCTTAAGTCAAATTCACAGGAGCACGACTGACACCTGTAGCGATAGATAGGCAAACTCACACCTCCCGAGTGGATAGAACAGTTAGCACTCTTATGTCAAGACTGCTAACTATTTTAGCGCAAATACGGCTGATATGCAAGCATCTCACAGGCGACTCCGAGGGAGTGAGGCTGAGGGAGGGCATCACCGGAAAGGCGCTCCAGGCTGTGGGGGCAGCGGTGTCCCCAAGAACCAGCCCAATTGCGAATTTAGTGCCAAGACTGTGAACTATGCTCATCTTTCCGAAGAAAACCAGCCTTTTCTCCCAGCAGACTGTAGGAGTTCGGCAAAACTTGAGCCTGATAGCGGCACACCAAGATAAGTCTGCCAAGAGCTGAAGAGGCAAGGAGCAAGCATGTCGAAGTCAAATAAGCGTTGGACGAACAAAGACGATAGTATGCCAGGTTGGATTCAGAGAAAGTGACTGATATCCGTGGGTTTCTATCTAGCCCGTCTTAGCAGCCACCCTTCGTTGACTGCCTTCTGGGTGGAAGTTTCACCGGAGATACCTTCAGTCTGAGATCACACTGCAAACACCGCAAAGACTCTTGGTGGGCAGTGTCGTCGTCGTACCCCTTCTCAATTTCATCAAAACCGCCAAGGCGCTGCTCTACAGGTATGCACATCTCTTTGCTCCGGTGCAAATAGCCAAAGCGCTCCTGGCATCCCAGCCAGGGCTCAGGCTCCGCCATTGGCGCTAATTGCTCATCTATGATCCCGCTTCCCCCGAGGTATTTGTCTATGGCAATGGCCCCTCTTCTTCCTGAGGCAATAGCCTCAATAACCGTGGCTGGGCCGGTTACAGCATCGCCACCGGCAAAAACACCCTCCCTGCTGGTAATAACATTGTTCGAGGTCTTGATAACATCTCCCTTCCCGGTCGCCACTTTGAAGGCCTCTGGAACCTTGAGCATCTGACCAATGGCGGCAATAACAGTGTCATAATCTGTGGCGAATTCACTGCCTTTGATCGGCACAGGACGCCGCCTGCCACTGGCATCAACTTCGCCCAGTTCCATACGGATACACTGAAGTTTCACCACCCCGTTCTCGCTCCATATCTTGTTTGGCGCCGCCAGGTAGAAGATCTTCACCCCCTCCTCTAACGCCCCCTCTATTTCCTCCGAGCTGGCTGGCATTTCGTCCCGAGTGCGGCGGTAAACTATAGTCACCTCTTTAGTGTTGAGCCTGAGGGCAGTACGAGCGGCATCTATAGCAACATTGCCACCACCTATGACGGCTACTCTATCTCCCAGCCTCACCTTTTCTCCGAAACTCGTTTGCCTGAGGAAAGCAACAGCATCAATCACGCCGGGACTGTTGTCTCCTTCCACCCCTATTTTGTTCCCTTGATGAGCGCCAATGGCCAGGAAGATCGCCTGGTAACCCTGCGCAAAGAGGTCGTCTAAAGACTCTATCCTGGTATTTGTCTTGATATCCAATCCTACCTGCGCTATGTCCTTAATCTCTGCATCCAGAACCTTCTTTGGCAAGCGATATTCAGGGATACCAACTCGCAGCATGCCACCCAGCACCGGCAGAGCTTCGAATAGGGTGACGCTATGGCCTAGCTTTGCCAGGTAATATGCCGCCGTCAGACCCGCTGGGCCTGACCCTACTACGGCGACTTTCTTGCCCGTCGGTGGCGCTTTCTTAGGATTCTTGCGAGGCCGTTTTGTCTCTCTTTCGGCAGCGGCACGCTTCAGGGCTCTAATAGCAATAGGCTCGTTTATCTCACCGCGACGGCATACAGTCTCACAAGGATGGTTGCAGACAAGCCCTAGCGCATTAGGGAAAGGGACCTTCTCTCTGATCACCGCGGCTGCTTCGGAGTACTTCTCTTGAAGGATGAAGTGAATATAGCGAGGTACATCTATCCCGGCAGGACAGGTGTATTTGCAAGGAACAAGCGCTGCCTCGCGTTCTTTCCCCACTTCCAATAGTCCATCCTTGTCCCTGAGTGCCCCGGTGGGGCAAACCTCAACACAGGCACCACAAAATCTACAATTAGCATCGGCTAGAGCGCGGTTGAAAGCTGTGCCGATGTAGGTTTCCCTGCCTCTCCCTATAAAAGAAAGCACTCCCACTCCCCGCAACTCATTGCAGGCTCGAATACATCTACCGCAGAGGATGCACCTGTTAAGGTCATGGACAAAAAGGGGATTACTGGTGTTGATGGGGATTTCTTTAGGTCGAATTCTCAAATGCTGCTTGTTAATTCCCAGATACTGGGCAACAGCCTGCAATTCACAGTTAAGATTCTGTGGACATACCAGGCAATCCTGAGGATGGGTGGCCAGCATCAGTTCCATAGCCATTCGGCGTATCTGCTCAACCTGAGGTGTCTTGGTCTTCACCACCATCCCATCTTCTGCCTGTAAAGTGCAGGACGTGGGTAGTCCCCGTACACGGTCGACCTCGACAACGCACAATCGGCAAGCACCCCAGGGACTTAGGTCGGGGTGATAGCAGAGATTTGGGATATAGATTCCCGCATCTAAAGCCGCCCTTAGTACCGACTTCCCTCTCTCAGTCTTGACCTCATGCCCATCGATATTCAGTGTGATCGTTTCCAAAAGGTCTCCTTTAACTATGCCTTTCCCCAGCTATCGACAGGGACTGGCTCCTTAGGAGTGGCTAGTTGCTCCCCGCTGACCTTGGCCACAGCACCAAATCGAGCGGGACAGACATCAAGGCAGGATCCGCACTTAATACACTTACTCTGGTCTATGACATGGATCATTCGTTTATCACCAGCTATGGCATTAGTGGGACAACTCCTCAGACATATGCGGCAGCCCTGGCACTTATCAGGAATGATGTAAAAGGAGACAAGGCTTTTGCACACCTTGGCAGGACATCGTTTATCATTGATATGTGCTTCGCATTCCTGTCGGAAGTACTTTATGGTGGTCAACACCGGGTTAGGTGCTGTTCCCCCTAAGGCACAAAGTGACCCCAACTTAACACTCTCCGCCAATTCCAAAAGCAGGTCTATATCCCCTGGCTTGCCCTTACCCTCAGTAATATCTGTCAGAATCTCCAGCATTTGCATTGTTCCTTCGCGGCACAATACACACTTACCACAAGATTCAGCCTGAACGAAGGTGAGAAAGTAACGTGCTAGGTCCACCACACAGGTCTCTTCGTCCAGGACGATCATGCCGCCGGAGCCCATAATGGAGCCGGCTTTGGTAAGGGTCTCATAGTCGACAGGGGTTTGCAGGAAATCGGCTCCCAGACACCCTCCGGAGGGCCCACCCGTCTGTACTGCCTTGAAGGCTTTGCCTTTCAGGATACCGCCGCCAATGTTGTAGACAATATCAGATAAGGTGATACCCAGGGGTACTTCAATCAGCCCGGTGCGCTCCACCTTGCCTACCAGGGAGAAGGTCTTGGTTCCCTTACTTGTCTCTGTACCGAAGGAGGCGAACCAGCCAGCCCCCCGCTGCATTATAGCTGCGGCGTCGGCCCAGCTCTCTACATTGTTGATGTTGGTCGGCTTGCCCCACAATCCAGCGACCGCTGGGAAGGGGGGACGAGTTCGGGGCATACCTCTCTTACCCTCAATGGAGGCCATCAGTGCCGTCTCTTCCCCACAGACAAAAGCCCCTGCCCCCTCCTTTATTTTGAGATGAAAGTTGAAGCCAGAGTCGAGGATGTTATCTCCCAACAGACCGCGCTCCTCCATTTGTTTCATGGCAATTCTCAGCCGCTTCAGTGCAAGAGGATACTCAGCTCGACAGTAGATGTATCCTTCGCTTGCCCCTATAGCATAGCCACCGATGAGCATCCCCTCCAAAACGGAATGCGGATCGCCTTCAAGTAGTGCCCTGTTCATAAAAGCCCCGGGGTCACCCTCGTCGGCATTACAGATGATGTATTTCTGATCACCTGGCGATCTACGGCAGAAGGTCCATTTCGTTCCAGTGGGAAAGCCAGCCCCTCCCCTGCCCCTCAAGCCAGATTTCGTGATCTCGGCAATGATATCTTCTGGCTTCATGGTCAAAGCTTTGACAAAGCCACTGTAGCCGCCGTTAGCGATGTAGTGGTTTATGTTCTCCGGATCTATGAAGCCGCAGTGACGTAGCACTATGCGCACCTGGGGTTTGAGCACTGGCAGATCAAAGAAGCTCGGGATGCCATCTATATGGCCATCACCGATAGTTCCCAAAGCTAGGTCAGCACAAGGATCGCCTTTAACCAAATAATCTTCAACAAGCCGGGTTATAATCTCGGGGGTGACGTTGCCGTAGCAAATGCGTGGCCGATTCGGTTTGATTATGTCTACCATAGGCTCTGCGTAGCAGAGCCCGATGCATCCGACCTGGGTGATAATGGCCTCAATGCTTCGCCGGGACAGCTCTAGTTTGATCGCTTCCAGCACCGCGTCGGCTCCGGACGCCAAACCACAGGTGGCCGTGCCGATCAGAATGCGCGGTTTTTGGCTGTGCTCCAGAGCTTCCCACTCTGCTATGGCCTCTTTGCGTAATTTGTCGAACGTCATTCCCTTTGCCACTATCTACACTATCGGTACTTGTCTAACGTTTCCTTTATCTTGGTTGGGGTCAGTCTGCCATAGACTCTGTCATCGACGACCATCACGGGCGCCAGAGCACAGGAGCCAAAGCAGGCCACCCGTTCCACGCCGAACTTATAATCTGTGGTAGTACTGCCAGACTCAAGCCCCAGATCTCGCCGTACTGCTTCCAGAATCTGCTGCCCACCTCGCACGTGGCAGGCTGTACCTAAACAGACCTTCACGCAGTGCTCTGCTGGACGGGTAAAGCGGAACTGGGCATAAAAAGTTGCCACCCCAAAGACCTCGCTCTCAGACACCTTGAAGAACTTAGCTATTTGGGAGATAGCCTCTTCCGAAAGGTAGCCAAAGGTCTCTTGTACTTTCTGCAATAGCGGAATGATTGCCCCCCGCTCGTCTTTGTACGGAGCCAGGACTTCTGTCAGGTGCTTTCCCGATTGCTCCAATCAATCACCTCCTTCCTGAAACGGTACGATGGTATTGATAGAGTGAAGCCTCAGGCCTCTTTGGTTGTCGGGTAGCACAGAGGCCAGCCAGGGCAGCACGAGCCATGATCGGGATAGCCGACATTTATGTTGTGACTGATGGATTAGCTTACTGGTGGGAAAACTTGCCAACGAATCACAGAGGCCGGTGTCAGCCCATGAACTTCGCTGGCGGCACCGCTTCAGAATCGCGCCACCCTCCCCTGTTACAGCCCTTACCCCTCGCTTCCATGGGGTTACCGGAGTTGTGATCTTGTGACCTCTCGCTAAACCTTTTGCCGCACTGTCAAATCGAGTTTCTAACAGGGGGCTGGTAGCAGCCCATATTCCTAAACTCTACCACCTAAAATGATACTCTATTTGGAAATTTGCTTCAACCTGAGCTGTTACCCCCATGATGTCATGATTTTTTAATTTTTTTCGGTTGTATTTTATGACTTCTCCATCCATAGTTTCTTATGATGGTTCAGCAAGGAAAGTCTGGAAGGAATAGGCAAAACACAGGAGGTGCGACGATGGTAGTCGAATTGACGAAGGGCGTTTACTGGGTGGGCGTAGTGGACTGGGCGTTGAGGCGATTCCACGGCCATGAGCTTTCGACGCACAGGGGCTCCACATACAACGCATACCTCATTGTAGATGAGAAAGTCACCTTAGTGGACACAGTCTGGGGGCCGTTCCAGGATCAGCTTATTGAAAACATCGGCAAGGTGGTTGACCCGGGTAGGATCAACTTAGTGGTAGCTAACCATGCTGAAGTCGATCATTCTGGCTCTTTGCCCGCAGTCATGAGACACACTCCAAAGGCAACAGTGGTAGTATCCAAGCGGGGCAGAGAAAGCGTCGAGGGGTATTTCCACCAACCGTGGAACTTCAGAGCGGTGCAAACCGGTGACAGGATAAATATCGGCAAGCGTGATCTGGTCTTTGTGGAAGCCCCCATGCTTCACTGGCCAGATAGCATGTTTACCTACCTGACTAACGAGAATATCCTCATGCCAAATGACGCCTTTGGACAGCACTACGCCACAGCGTTCCGCTTCAACGACGAGGTAGACCAGGAAGAACTTTATGAAGAGGCGCTGAAGTACTATGCCAACATTATCACGCCCTTCAGCAGCTTCGTTTCCAAAAAAATTGAAGAGGTCTTAGCGCTAAATCTGCCTGTTAACATGATTGCGCCAAGCCATGGAGTCATCTGGCGGAAAGACCCTCTCCAGATTGTGAAAAAGTACCAATACTGGGCGGCACAGACACCTGAGAGAAGTGCGGTGATACTCTATGACACCATGTGGGAAGGGACTCGACGGATGGCCGAGGCAATCGGTGATGGTCTAGCTGCTGAGGGCGTCCCGTACAAGACGTTCCAGATGGCCGTGTCGGATAGAAATGACGTGATCACCGAGATCTTCAAAGCCAAGGCCGTTATCATAGGTTCACCCACCTTCAATGGGGGCCTCTTGCCCACAATCAGCCCCATTCTTGAAGACCTGAGAGGCCTTAGATTCCAGAAGAAAATAGGCGCGGCATTCGGGTCCTACGGATGGAGCGGAGAAGGGGTTCGACTAATCGAAGAGCATCTCGGGCGTTGTAAGATTTCTCTGGCTACCGAAGGTGTTCGTGCCAAATGGCAGCCGAAGGCGGAGGATCTGGTTAGATGTAAGGAACTGGGACACAAGATAGCGCGCGCTGTGAAGGCAGAGGATTGAAACACCTTTTGTCATAGAAGGGCAAAGGGCTGGCCTTAAATGCCTGCAACAGCGGCCGAAGCAGGAGGTACAATCATGGCGATATCAGGCAAGTATGGAAAGCTGAATATTCCCAAAATCGGTGAAGGCGAACCTGTGTTTGTCCTTCGCGCTCAGGACAAGCTAGCGGAGCCCACTGTTGAGATGTACCGGGTGCTGGCTGCATCTCACGGGTGCCGGCTGGCTCAAGGGTTGCAGAAAGAGATTGATAGCTTCCGGCAATGGAAGGGTGCCAAGAAGCTGCCTGACTAGTCCCCGTAGTCATGCCGGCATGGCGGAATGACTGCCTGTGATCTGTCTGGTTTCGGCAGGCCGACGGGAAAGTGACGAGCAACGAGACAACTACCCACGCTTGCAAACACGTGGATTGCCCTTTGATGGGCTATCAACCTAAACCCCTCCGCTCGGAGATTGCCCACGAGCAGGACGACAATGGCGTAGATCCACCAAGATAAGCGACGGGTATAACTATTCCTCTTCTGGTTCTGCCTCAGGCTTCGTCCCCACCACTTCCACTTCCGCCGCTTCAACCACTTCTTTAACCACTTCCTCTTCTCTAACAACTGCTGCGGTAACCTTGAGCACCATTTGCTCTGGGTCACCGATAATCCTGATCCCATCACCAAGCAGTATGTCCTTCACATGGATAGTCTGTTCCGCCTCGGTAAGAGAGCTAATATCCACTTCCAGCCTGGCTGGGATCTTGTCGGGGAGGGCTTCAACGGTGAGGCTATCTAATTCCTGCATCAGGATAGTCCCCTTTGTCTTCAGAGCTGGTGCCTCTCCCACCAGAACAATGGGAACATCCACCTTTGTCTGCTCCTCCATTCTGACCTGATAGAGATCCACATGGAGTAACTCGCCTGTCATTGGGTTTCTTTGAATCTCGCGAATAAAAACGTTTCTAGGCTTCTTCGCTCTGTCAATCTTGACACTGATAAGCCTCGTCTGTCCTGCCTGGGCCAGCACGCGCCTCATCTGGGCACTATCACATTCCAGGGCCAAGGACTCAATATCATGGCCAAAGAGGTGCAGAGGAATGATGCCCCTGCGCCGCAGGAATCTGACCTTCTTTCCCCAAACCTCTCGGGTAGCGACCCGCAACTCTATTTGCTCCATCTATCTCTCCTTGCTAACAAGGTAAAACGCTGTCCAGGCTGCGAAACAGTGAACATAACCTCTTGCCGACAAAGCAGCGCCCTATTGGCCAAAAGTATATCATAATGCCTACAGAATCGGCAATTTGAGCAAGCACTGCGAAGATGTCTTTCAGGGCAGGCTGGTACGCCTAGCTGTCTAGCTTGAGTCTTACAGAGAAAAATTCCTGTTGAAACTAGGCCTTTAGACTTTCACACTCAATTTCGCCGTGCCGGAGCAAAATGTAGATACACGTTTTCCGGCGTACCCCTTGATATCTAGCACCTCGCCTTGGATGTCTCACGCCCATTATAGTGATACCTCATGTTCTTTAGCTTTGACTTAGCTTTGGGCAATGCAAAGCTTGAGATAGAGTGGCTTACCACGTTATTTTGACCGGGTTCACTTGCCATAGTCTTGAACCATGATTAGCAGATGGAGTCCTCGGACAGCCTGTGTTTTGGCAGATCCCAGGGTTTGCCTTCTGCTAACAGATTCGTTGCTAAGGTAGTTGCTGATTCGGGCGAATCGAATCTGGCTTCGGATGGTAGTCGGAGCCTGCAGACAGAAGGTTTAGGCTGATATAATAGAAACTTGACAGACTGGCTATATACCCGCGCCACCAGCTTTGACTGATGTGGTGCTTCGGGCGAGCGGGAGGTCCCCGCTCCACGCGAAGAACAGAATCGTCTATCTTACAGAAATGAGAGAGGAGCAGGAATAATGAATATCAGGATCCGGCCAGCCCGAGGCGGCGACGCAGCCTTACTGGCGTGGGTGATGCTCATGGCAGGACGGTCGCATCTCGAACGAGGAATGTGGGACATCATCATTTCCCAGCCGGAGGACAGGTGTTTAGCACTTCTTGAGACGCTGACTATGACACCGCCACGCCATATGTGTTCCTACACAGAGTTCTTGGTAGCTGAAGTGGACGGTCGTGCGGTGGCTGCGCTGGAAGGCTACGATCCAGAGATAACTGGGGAGGCGACAGTGACCGAACCTCTTGCCGTAGCGGTTCAAAAAATGGGATTGACTCAAGCTGACATGGCGGCCGGGGAGAAAGGCTTGGCGGCCTTCATGACGTGCCATCCCGACATTGCCGATGGGTCATGGGTTGTAGAGCATGTGGCCACGCTTCCAGAGTTCCGCCGTCAGGGGGTGATCTCCAGGTTGCTGGAAGCGATACTGAATGAGGGCCGGCGGCGAGGCTTTCGCCTGGCACAGGTCAGCCTCTATATTGGTAATACGCGAGCGCAGCGTGCCTATGAGAAGGCTGGCTTCAAGTTCTTCGATGAGAAGCGGCACCCCGATTTCGAAGCCGAAATTGGCTGTCCTGGCATGATGCGGATGATGTGTGATCTGTGAGTGTCCGATTGTGCGCAGATCGCCCTTGGCAGCAAGAGCTTACGGCATTTTGAGTGTCCCTTGTATACCGTGAGATTTCGATTACCCCAGAAGCCCAAACGCAGCTATAATAGATCAGGGAGGGCCCTTGCGGATTGTTCGCTTTGCTGCTCAAGGAAAGGCCAGATACGGCGTATTGGAAAACAACATCATACACAGCTTCCACGGTAGCCCTTTCGTGCATTTCAGGAGACCCGGGTTTTCTCTTCCATTTGATGGTAAGACTTATGAACTGGACAAAGCAAGACTGTTGCCTCCTTGCCTCCCCTCTAAGATAGTGGCCCTGGGTTTGAACTACCGCAGCCATGCTGAAGAGACGCAACTGCCTATACCTCAGGTGCCGCTGATTTTCCTCAAACCATCCACGGCGGTCATAGGCCCTGACGACAAGATTGTGCTGCCACCTCTTTCCAAGCGACGGGTGGACTATGAAGGGGAGCTGGGGGTGGTCATCGGCCGAAAGGCGAAGAATGTGCTGCAGCAAAATGCAAGGGACTACATCATGGGTTACATTTGTGTCAATGACGTCTCGGAGCGTTATGCTCAAAGAGACGATGGCCAGTGGACGAGAGCCAAGAGCTATGACACCTTTGCACCGATAGGCCCCTGGATTGAGACCGAGGTTGACCCCAGCGATTTGAGGCTGGAGACATATCTCAATGGCCAACTACGCCAATCTGCCCGCACCAGTGACCTTGTTTTCGGCGTGGCTGAACTAATAAGATTCATTTCAAGCGTAATGACCTTACTGCCCGGCGATGTCATCGCTACGGGTACGCCCTCGGGTATTGGCAAAATGAATCCCGGCGATGTAGTCGAGGTCAGGATTGAGAATATCGGTACCCTGAGAAACACGGTAGTGGCTTAGGAATGAAACACCGCTGACATTAGTGTGAAAGGAGAGAAGGACGTTGGCAAGACTGAAGCACCTTTTCCAGCCCCTGAAGATCGGCACTATGGAGGTGAAGAACAGGATCGTGATGTCGGGTATGGAGCCGGGCTTTGGGATAGATGATGACGGGTGTGTTACCGTCCAGCATACTGAGTACGTTGTCGAGAGAGCCCGAAGCGGGCCAGGCATGATCATAGCTGGTGCTGCTGCGGTGCATCCTTCGGGCGTGTCAGGCCCAAGACTGATGAACTCTGTGCATCTGTGGGATGAGAGGGTGTACCCCGGCCTTGAGGAGATGGTAAGAGCAGTGCATCGGTACGATGTCAAATTTGGGGCACAGTTGAACCACGGAGGCATAAACCATGTTCCGGAGTTGAGCGTTTGTCCTTCCGTGATTCCAGAAATGCTTCAAGCGCAGATGCCAGTAAGGGAGGTCACCAGGGAAGATCTCAAGGAATATGTCCAGGCTTTTGGAACAGCGGCATGGCGTTGTGCCCGAGTCGGGTTCGACTTCGTAGAGATTCATGGCGCTCATGCATACTTGATAAATGAATTCCTCACCCCTTTCTACAACAGACGAACGGACGAGTATGGTGGCAGCTTTGAGAACAGGATAAGGTTCCTGCTTGAGATTGTACGCGAGATCAGGAAAAGGGTGAGCCGAGATTTTCCGGTGGGCGTGCGGCTACCGGGAGACGATTTCATAGGCGAGGAAGGATGGAGGTTAGCCGATCTGTGCAACCTGGCACCTATCCTGGAGAGGGAAGGCGTCAATTATATCAATGTGTCGCAGGGCGCTGCTGCTTATGGCACGCACCATATCAACATAGCCCCCATGTATGAGAAGCAGGGGGCTTTCGTCCGTTTTGCTGAAGAGGTTAAGAAACATGTGTCCATTCCGGTGGTAACTGTGGGGAGAATCAAGAGCCCAGCCATAGCAGACGCCATAATAAGGGAGGGCAAAGCGGATCTAGTGGCTATGGCCAGAGCCCAGGTGGCTGATCCTGAGATAGTGGAAAAGGCGAGGAGGGGAGAGATAGCGGACATACGCCCGTGCCTGGCGGATTGCCTCGGCTGCTTCGACGGGGTACTCAGATATGGAGAGGCGAGCTGCACTGTGAACCCGCGACTGGGCAGAGAGTACCTCTTGCCGGAAATAGAGGGGGAGAAAAGAGCATCAGCGAAGAAAGTGCTGGTGGCCGGGGCAGGTGTGGCTGGGCTGGAGGCTGCCAGGAGGGCGGCTTTTGCTGGACATAAGGTCATACTGTGCGAAAGCAGAGGGTGGATAGGGGGACAGGTCAGGCTGGCTGCGGCTATGCCAGAACGGGCCGAAATAGGCGATGCCCTCCCTTGGTACGAAAGGCAACTGAACAGGCTGGGTGTGGAAATTCGGTTGAACACCGCAGTTGACGATAGGCTGCTGGATGAATTGAAGCCTGACGTGCTGGTGATAGCCACCGGTAGCCTGCCCGAGGTGCCCCTGGGATTTGTTGATGGTTTGAGCAACATAAAAGACATAGAACTGCTGATGGCGGACGAGCTTATTGAAGAGGAGCGACTGACGGGTGACACTGTGCTCATCGTTGGTGGGGATCAGATCGGCTTGCAGGTGGCCGATTATCTTTCCGAAAAAGGCAAGAGTGTCTACGTAGTGGAAAAAAGGAGACACTTTGCTGAGAAAATGGCCTCTGCTGATAGACACTGCCTGATGGAAAGGGTCGCGGCCAAAGGTGTAAAGAGGTACAAGAGGGTGGAGCGGGTGGAGATTCTGCCCACCGATGAAGTATGGGTTGCGGTTGAAGGCAGGGTAGAGCGGCTGCCGGGAATCGAGACCATGGTGCTGGCCAGCGACAGACGTCCCAACATATTCCTGGCCGAAGTAGCAGAGAGGAAAGGCATCGAGGCCCACATAGTGGGCGATGCCAGTGGTGTGGCTGCTGAGGGCCAGGGCACTATCATGGCTGCCATCGCCGCCGGATACGACGCGGGACGCCAGATCTGACGAGGCACAAAAGAAGCTATACAGTGGGGGGTTGACAACTCAAATACCATCCTTCAAGATTAGAGGGCAGAGGTTATGGCAACCCGATAAGCCCTGTTGTTGCCAGGGAGGTGTGCCATGGGGGATGATGACGCAACCATTGAGGGCGGGAAGATTGTCCTTCGCCCGCATCGCAGAACTGGGTGGGAAACGGTGCTGAACCAGTCGGATCGGCACATAACGATGCAGCTCAAGGTGTTCGGCTTGCGGCTGCCGCTGAAGCGACGGATTCCATTCTCACAGGTAGTACGGGTGGCCAGATTCAGCCGGGAATCTTGGTGGAGCAGGTATGGGACGGGTGGCGGGAATTGGCCTGCTTTCCCCGGTCCGGGTGGTGGTCCGGTGATCATAACGAATCCCTCCCGCTTACCGATGCCAGACAAAGGGTGGAGGTACGACATCCTGCTGACTGTCAGGAGAGGCAAAACAATCAAGATTGGAACCGTTAAGTCGGCGGTCCTGGCCAATGAGGTTGAGCAGGAATGCAGGGAAAGGCTGGGGTTACCTCATTTCTTTTGAAGCTGAGTTTGAATAACTGGTGCCCAAGACGACCCAATGCACCACAGAGATTTGCTATGCTGGAGATTCAGTGACCATGAAGCAGGCGCGGGCGCGGATGCATCCACACCAATCAAGACAGCCAGCGGATGTATCTATTAAGGGATCCTTTTTCAAGGGAGTCGTTCGTTGAGCAGGGTATTAGACCCCACCAAATGGAGGAACTGCCCGTAGATTTCTCCAAGTAATGTTAGCATCGGAGGGGAGAACAATGGCAGGTCAACTAATGCTCAAAGAGGTCCTAGAGAAAGCGCTAAGCAAGGAAATTGAATCACAGCGTCTGTACGTTGCCCTCAGCCAGAGAGTAGGTGACGAAGCAGCCAAAGACGCCTTTCAAGAGCTAGCCGAACAAGAGCGGGGACATGAGAACCTGCTGGGAAGATACCAGAGGGGTGAGCTTAAGGAGGGGGCGTTAAGCAGTGGACAGGTCATAGACTACAGGATTGCTGAACAGCTTGACCAACCGCAACTATCTGCTGACATGAAGCTCAAAGATATCTTTCTGTTTGCTGCCGCCCGTGAAAAGGCGTCGCATGAGTTTTATCTCAGTCTTGCCCAGGTTCATCCCCAGGGAGAAGTCAAGAGACTGCTCAGGGATTTGGCGGCACAGGAACTGGAACACAAGCAGAGGGTGGAATCTTTGTATACCCAAGTGGCCTTTCCGCAGACCAACGGGGGATAAGCACCGAGGGAAACGAAAAGATCTAAGGCGTGTCTTGGAGCATATAAGGTCAGATCTACAGATTAGCCAAGGCGAAGGATTAAGGTTTGCAGGCATATCGCTGCCTGTCTCTTTCTCTCAGCGTATGCCATCCTATGAATTTGCACCAAAACCATAGCTGGGTTTAGGATGTGAAGGAAAGTCGGCTGGAATAGGCACAGCCAGAGGGAGAAGCGAAATGGAGACCTTCTATGGCATCGGTCATATACCTGGCGTTGAGAAGGCATGGCCCGTGGAATTGGATGTAGATTGGGCTAAGAAGGAGATCGAGGTGCGCTTGCAGCAACCTGCGGAGGCCACCAGATCATGGCCGGGGCTCCTGGTACAGACATTTGGTACTAATGAGGCGGTTTTCAGAACAAAAGGCATCCCCCCATTAGGCACCCATTGGTGGCACATAGTCCGCTATACGAAAGCCAACCTTTGGGTTATGGTGCTGGGGTTGCCTGATATCGAGGGTCTGTGGCCAACCTGTTCCTTCGGCCTCAAGCCTATGGAGGTGTAACCCTTGGGGAGGTAGGTCACCACCGGCTTCGTAAGGCCCTTCTTTGTTGGCCTCGGCGCCCTTTCTTTGCCTTGCGCATTTCGGGTTACCCACAGTGGTTATAGTAGGAGCGGTCTTGTGCCGGGCTCCCCCTTGGTGGGGCTGGACGCTGGCATCAAACGGCCAAAGAGAGTAGCATGTCTCCTCTTAGGGAGACCCTTGGAGGGGCAATCTGTGCACTAAGGCACTGTAATTGCAAAGTCTAAACCGCACCGCCCAGCATGTTCCTTGATCGCATCTGTGATCCCCTTGGGCGGTAATTGGAGATCAATATTCGTCTCTGGTGTTTGCCCTATATGGAACTCATCACACCAAAAGACTGACTCACTTTGAGGTAGGCGGCTGAGAAGATCTTTGATTGCATCTGCACCAATCACTTGGACTTTCACCCACCCAGTTTCAGTGATGAAATCCTCTTTGGAAGTTATTTCTTCCATCGTCTTGGTACGATTGGTACCCGTAATCAAAGTAAAATGCCATTGGCTATCTTCTTCCCAGGAATACAGTTCATATCCTTTCAGAGAATGGGGCAGCTTCTCTATCGCCGTTATTGACAGCTTGTTGATTAACTTGCCAGCCTGTTCCAGTGATTTCAATACCGCCGCGTTATTCCTGGGATCTTCGCCTCCGTAGAAAGATGGGGAGGGATAACCCAACTCGATGGTGATGACTTCAGGTTCCTGAGAGCTTAGCGGCTTCCGGATAGTAACCCCATCAAAGGAAATGGAAGAAAACGGTGTCCAGAAAGCCCCCCAATAGACGAGTTTCTTGTCCACGCAAACCATAAACGACTTACCTCCAACTGTCAGTTCCAAAGCAGAAATACGTTGAAAAGCATTTGCAGTGAGTTTCAGCTCATGTGTTTGAGCATTATACGCGATGACATCTCGAATGGATACAATAGGATCTTCTGCAATGTCTACGTGGCTTAAGGCTTCCATCTGGGCAGGAGGAATATCTTTTTGGGTCAAATAAATCGCAAATCCCTCACCTTTTGAGGTGGTGCAACCGCTTGATATGATAACAGCGCCCACTACGATGAGTACGATTAGTTTTGCAGCGGTATGGCCAAAGAACACGATCGTTAGATTTCCTTACATTCGGAATTACCTGGCATTATATTATACTTCCCCGGTGGATATTAGGGCAATGGTGCCTCCGTAATCAGTGGGTAATAAGACCCCTTCCAATGTGAGTCAGATTGGAGTAAGGTATCACCCAGGAGGTTAGGCAGCGATGAAGGTAAAGAGGCCGCTTCTGGGTGTCAGGGTAACGGGGGGAT
>VGOE01000040.1 GCA_016876035.1 Chloroflexota bacterium | reverse complement strand
TTAGTATATGGAATAACTAAAGGAGACAGCTCCGGCTACAATAAGAGTTGATGGTGTCGGTGAGCACCAAATCTAAAGTAGGAGGAGCTATCTCAGATGAAGAATACTGCAGCCATGAAACGAAAGCAAGTGCCGGAGGGATACTTGGTCATAGGAGTCGACCCACATAAGAAGAGGCATGCCGTGGTCGCTATCACTCAGGATTTCACCACCCAGGCCAAGTTCAAGTTCGACAACACCGGGGAAGGACTGGAGATGATGTTAGATCGAGCCAGAACAGAGATGGTCAAATCGTGTTGCCGGGGCGTGATATTCGCCATCGAGACAGGAGGCCACTACTGGCGAAACATAGCGTATTATCTTGATGAGCGAGGCATCCCCTTTCGCTTCATCAACCAGTATACCTTGAAGCGGAGGCGGGAGGGGAAGGATCTCAATCGCAGGAAGAATGACTATCGAGACAGTGAAGTAGCAGCGCAACTCCTGTGTACCGGGGAGTTTGTTGAGAGCGTCATCCCGCAAGGTGTCTATGCAGAGCTTCGGACCTCTCACAATGCCTATCAGCGGCTGGTCAAGGAAAGAACCAGGATAACCAACCTGTTGAAAGGGCTGCTGGATGCGCTCTTCCCCGAGTTCACTCAGGTCTTCAAAGATCCCTGTGGTCTGACGGCCCTGAGTGTACTTTGCACATGTCCAATCCCCAGGGTGATAGCCAGCATGACAGAGGATGAGTTCATAGCTACGATCGAGGCCCGCCACAAAGGGCGACGTCTGATGCGGAAGAAACTGAGGGCACTCCACTACTCAGCGCAAACGTCAATCGGGATCCATGCCGGTGCCCGGTCGGTGTCTTCTGAAATCGCGTTCCTGGTCGATAAGCTTGAGCTGATCAAAGGGCATATCCGTATCACGGAGATGACACTGATCAGGCTGGTGGATGAGACAGAAGAAGGGAAATACCTGCTCTCAATAAGGGGGCTAAACTATGTTGCTGTGGCCGGGTTACTGGCTGAACTAGGCTCTTTCAACTTATACCGGAGCGCCAAGCAGATGATAAAGATGGCAGGAAGTAATCCCACTGAATCGGAATCAGCTGGCAAGAAGAGAGCAAAGACACCGATGAGCAAGCAAGGCCGCCCGTTACTGAGATATTGTGCCTGGACGGCGGTCATCCCCATGCTGCGATTGAATGGGGATTTCCGTGCCTGGGCTAATCAGAGACGAGAAAGGCCGGCCCATGCCAACCCTCTCAATGGAAGGGAAGTAGTTGGAGCAGCACTCAACAAGCTGCTGCGACTGGCCTTTGCCCTGGTTAGGAATCAGACCTATTACCGGGATGCAAAACCGGCACTGATACCGGTTGCAGCATAAGATATGGAGGTGATGTCATTGCATCAGGTGGGCAGGGAGACGCCGCGCCGAGTTTTGGGAGCTCATTTGAGCCAACCCGTGTGCACAACATGGTGCCCCTGCCCTCCTGGCCGAACCCGTATGAGGTATGATGGGACTCCGCCAAGCGGATGAACCCGTACCTAAGTGCTAAGTTGGGAGCCAGGAAAAAAGAGGCTGGGGTCTGCCCACCGATGTGAAGATATGACAGGAGTGATATTGCCGGAGCCCTTGACTAGAAAGATATAGTATGTTGTTGAACGAAGCGCCAGATTCTGCTTTCGTTGGTGGGATGAGTGAGAGGCGCATACGTGGGGACTGATTTGTCTGATCCGAGTCAGCGATAGACAGCCTCGTCGATCGTACAGCGGAAGAACTCACCCTCTGGCTCGAAGCGATCGGTCCCGAAATACCAACCAACCCGCAGCTTCGATGGGATAGTGAAGCCACCGAAGGTACGTTCCTCTTCAACCGTTGCGCCAAACGGCAATGCGCGGTACCCGTGGCCATCGGGGTTGCCCCATCGAAGCATTGACTGGCTACAGATTCGGCCTTGCTCGTCGAGAGACAGATCAGAGTGTGCGTGATGCTTTAGGAGCCTGACTTCAGCTCCCGCATGCATGACGTCCCCCTGGCTCCAGCCAACATCAGGACCGACCAGCACCGAGGGAAGCCACACTGCCTCGATTGCCATCCGCTCTGCAGCCGACCGAGAAACATCAGGCCCCGACGCTGTCAGAATTGGCACAATGCTCAGCAACTTCCAGCGCATGACACCTTCGCCGTCGATCCAACGATCGAACCCTGTGACCGGCAGGCCCTTGATCCTCACCCTTGCACGCCACACGAAACCCCGGTCCCAGCGAATCACTTGGTCGGCGTTGAAGAGATGCCAATTGGCCTTGAGGCGAATCGCTCCATGCATCTGCAGCCGCACCGCCGATGCTATAGGCGTCCCCGGCGCGATCGCGTGCTCGAGGTACCGCCGAGCTGTCAGTGGAACCATACCTATCTGCTCACGACGGAACGGCACTCCTGGTTCTGCCGGAGCATTCCAGAGTTGATCGAAGGCTCTGTGCCTGCTCATGCGTGTACCTCAACTGGCTCCATTCTACGTAAATACATCTTTGAAAGCAATAGAGCGACTTGAATCTCGATTGGTGGAGTGAATAACCCCCCAGCAAGCTGGGAGGCATCCAGCGGAGATTTCTATGAACATCCGTCAGCATGTGCAAGGATAATCTGGCGCACCACACAATCCGTCATTCCGTTTAGCCAGGGTAGAGAGCGATAGCCTGGAAGTCTAACCACGCGGTATCGACCTCTTGCTCCAGAAACCATCAAGCCACACCTAATTAGCAACCCCAACCGAACAGGTAGTATCATTGGTGGGGCATGGTCAAGTAGTCCCATTGCGTGCGAGCGTGACTTCATTGAGGGTTGAAATGGGGAATCCCAGACAATGGGGATGAAGCCAAATAGAGACCGGACAGTGCCTTAATTTCACAGAAAGGAGGCGTCCATGGGCAAGTGGAGTAGGCAAGAACTCGAAGAAGCTTTCGATAACGTGCAAAGAGTGACTTTAGAAGCGTTCGGTAAGGGTAATTTGGATCAGTGGGTCGATCTTTTCACGGAGGACTGTACCTATGTTGAGCATTACTACGGCACCTTTTGTGGCCGTGAGGCAGTCAGGAAGTGGTTCAAGCTTGCTATGACCCCCTACCCAGCAACCGAGATGAAGTACGCCCCCGTTGAATGGTACATCATCGATGAAGAGAGGGGTTGGGTGGTATTCCAGGCTTGGAGCCGCATGTCGGAGCCGGGGGATCTTAGCATTCACCAGTGGCCATACTTCTGCCTCATGAAGTATGCTGGCCATGGAAAGTGGTCGTATGAGGAAGACATGTACAACCCCATGGAGGCTGCTGAGTGTAACGAGCGTTGGGAACAAGCCAAAGAAAGGACGGGCTTTGGAAGAGGCACGCCAGAGGAATTCCCGAAAACTCAGAAACAGTTGCAGCAAGACGGTGGGGCGTGGCCTGAGCCCACCGGAAGAGCTAAGAGGTAAACCCATTTCCTGATTTTGGCACCGGAGAGACGCTGGTCCGTGACTGGGAAAGGATGGTCACTTTCTACCACTTCCCGAAGGAGCACTGGAAGCACCTGCCGACAACCAACGTAGTGGAACTGCCGTTTGCAGCGCTGAGGCCAAGGACGGATGCAGCCAAGCGCTACAAGAAGGTGGAGAATGCCACCGTAGTGATCTGGAAGATGCTCCTCCTGGCGGAGCGAAGATTTCGGAGGCTGGACGCACCGGAAAAGTTGATACAGTTCTACCTGGGATTCGGCGTCGGAGAAGCACCGGAAGGAACAGAAATCAAACAGGAGGAGGTACTTGCTGTTGCCTGACATTTACATACCTACTGACAAGACTTCCCCGCGCGCCCTAGTGGCTCATCTTCTTACGCATCTTCTCCCTCAGGTTCTCTGCGATACCCTCGGCCAGGGCGTGTTTATCTGAATGAGATTTGAGGCCCTTCACAAGGATATCGAGGCTTGATTTGACCTCATCGTTGGGACCGGGCAGCGCCACTATCAAAGTCTCGCCGACCTGCCCAACACCAATTCTGACACTATCCTTGAGGTGCCTGCCAGTTCCCTTTTCATACTTGCAGACATACGGTGTAGCAGCTTCCGGGTCTAAAACTAGCATGGCCTCAATGGTACGGTCTTTGTCTTCAGCTCCCACGCCACCGGTAACTACTACCAAACCATAACCATCATCATACGCAGCCTGTTTCAATTTGCCAGCAATTAGCCATTCATCATCAACCAGAGTGGGGCCTCGGGCTACTGAATAGCCCTCGGCCTGTAACCTCTTGGCGATAGTCAGCATATTGGTATCCTGGACCTGACCGGTGGCAACTTCAAATCCGGTGGAGAAGACGACAGCCCTCTTTGATAGTTTTTGGCGAATTTCCCCTGCGATCTTTTCCGAATGCTTTAGAGCTCGCCTGGTTTTCCTTTCATCCATGGCAACCCAGCTCAGCATGCCGTGGGAAGAGATCGATACGCCTGCGGCTATATCGATCCCGGGCAGGTCTGCCAGCCCGGCCAGCAATTCATCCTGCTTTCCCACAATGGCATAGGCATCCACGCTTTCCTTGAGAATATCGATAGTGATGGTGTCATCGCGCAAATCCGTGACGATGACCCTATCACGCTCCATACCCAGGGTATTCGCCACGACTGTCGCAACGTCGTTCAGATTTGCGTTTCGTACGGATATTCGCTCGATCCTCAATTCCGTCTTTTGCAGAAGGTGGAACTGCTCCATGGTGATATTGCTCCTCTCATAGCCTGTCTTCAACGTGGATGACTTCCATCCGCATATCCAACAGGGGAGCATCCACGATTTGCCGCCCGATATCCAGTATGTCAATGTCCAGAGCTTTCAACATATCCATGTCTTCCAGCCTGACGTTCCCACCGAAAGCGACGCTCACCGTGTTTCTCACCTTGAGCCGGATGAGCTCCCCTGAAACTCGGCTCACGTCGCTTGGCCGTCCGGTGTCGATGTAAAGAATATCAGCGCCGTACTGCACTGCTTCGCGCGTCTCCAGGACAATGTCTTTGTACCTACCCTTCAGTTGTATCACTCTTCTGCGATGGCCCAGGTCTGCCACCGCCTCGAGGCTCTCCTTGATGCCACCAAGGATTTCTGTATAGTTCTTATCTAGATACACAAAGGGATCATGGCTCATACGGTAGAAGGCTCCACCGGCAAACACAGCTCTGCGGATGACGTCCTTTTGCGAGGCGGGCATCTTCTTCCATGCTCCGCTGACAATCTTCGGCCTGCTCCCGGCCTTTTCGACAAACTTGCGGGCAGCCGTGGCGATGCCCGACGGCTTTGCCATGAGGCCGATCAATACGTCCTCGGCCATCACCACCTGTCTAGGGTTCCCCCTGAACCTGGCTATCTCATCTCCCCTCCGAACCAGCGTGCCTTCATTAAGGATATGCATCAGCAACAGCCCCAGTTTTCGTGTCTCATTGGCAGCCGACGTGGTCTCCACAACAATGCCCTCATCATCAGCAATGATAACAGCCACTATTTGTTTCCCTTCCACACTCCGCAGAATCTCGTCTCGAATGTCATCCGGGGTACTCATAGCCCACCATCCATGTTCTCCACCGACACCTAGCCTCAGACCGTTGCAGGATCGATGCCTCTCTGCTTGAGCCATACGGGCAGGAGTTTCTCAACCTTCCGATTCACTTCCGGAGCTTTCTGAATCAGGTATTCTCCCAGAGAAGGACTGAGGTTGAAGTGCCCGAAACTCCCATCGAATACGATGAGCTTGTCAGTTTTGGCGATCTGCTGGGCTAACCCCACGGCTTCTTCAAGCGTTTCGGCGGTTGTCACGACATCCAGCAACCCCGGACTGGAGGCATCTGTGGCAAACATATCTGCCATGTCCTTGCCTACCAGTATGGTGGGGATCTGCATGCAAATGCCAGTGAGGGGGATGCCTCGCCACGCCTGGTTAATGACGATCGCCTTCACGGCGGGGTTTAGTGCCCCCGTTGCGTGTGGGTCGGGGAGATCAAATCCGGCAGACGTTACCGGGTTGGACAAGTCAAAGTAGTCGTGAGTAGCAAAGAAGAACGCAGAGAAGACTAACCCACCAGAAGTCAAGTAGTACATCCATCTGCCCCCGTCCACCACCCCAACACATTCGTCTATCGCGTTGAATAACTCCTGTATCCTGCTGTAGTCCTTGAGATGTTCCACGGTTATCCTTCGATCGATCTGATAGAGATCGTTGTCGGCGTCTATCCCGGTAATACCTGCTGGTGAGGACCTCAGCAGGCAGGCAAAAGCGTACCTCCGTTGGACGAAGGGTGAATCGAAAACGGCTCTTGGCAGGAAGGCACCGCTGCGGGTGGGAAAACAGTGGTAGAGCCCTCTCGTCTCAATCCTGGCAAAAGCCGTAATAAAGGCTTTGAGGGGCCGGTGAAGGTAGCGGTGGAGGTGTATCTCCCTGGCATCGTCGTAGTAGGCATGAATGAACCAGTCGCCGTCGTAGACCTTCTTGATACCATAGACCGTCCCTATCTCGGTTTCTATGGGAACCCCCTTGTCCCATGGGCCGAAACCAGCCACATTGCCTTTACCAAAGTACTCCTCCAGACGGAAGTGATCGATAACTTCGCTCGCCTCCCTGAACCCTTGCCATGCCCCCACTCGCAAGCGGATATTCTTGCAGCTGGCTCGCTCCTGAACAAAATCCTTTATGGTCTTCAGCATCTCAACATAGGGTTCACCACCCATAATCGAGAAGCCATGTTCGCAGGACACGACATTGACCGTATCCCGTGCCCCGATCATGCCTATATCGACGCCGGCCAGCGCCTTCTCCGTAGCTTTCCTGATGACCGCCAGATCATCACCGGGTCGATATATGGCGGGGGCAATGTTTGGAAACAGATCCCTCACGCCCAATGAAACGATCCCAGGCAGGCTGGACGCTCGCTTCTGTCGAGGCTCCGGCCCGTATACCGACCTATAAAACGACGGCGGTCTTATTGCGTTCTTCAACATAGCCTTTCTCCTCCAGCCTGCATGATTGACATATGGAACTACTCACTGCGCAGCCGGGTAGCCATCTCCGCGTCCTCTTTGAAGTAATAGCCCGGGTATTTCTGCTGTATCTCCTCGGGGATATCCCATAACGAAAACGTCTGATCATATGTTAGTGGTGCTCCAGCCTTGGCAATGTCCACCCCATAGGCCTTTAGCATCCTCTGTATCACCGGGCTACAGAACTGCTGGCACCCACTGAGCACTCCGGTCATTAGGGCGACTTCCCGAACGGACCTAGCCCCTTTGATGATGGCTGCAGCAATTTCCTCCGCCAGGGTAAAGGTGCAGACGCACACCAGCTCATACGGTTGGCGATGGGCCTTGCGGCAGAGTTCCCTGATCTTGGCATGATCAACGCCCTCAGTGGATGTCCCAAACACCTTCGGTTGCCCACGGGGAACCATGGTTACCGCGTCTTTCTGACATCTGTCCATACACCTGGCGCAGGCAAGACATTTCTCACTGTCCACCGTGGCCTTCTTGTCCACCTCGGCTTTTTTCCCCACTACTCTGATTGCCCCAGTGGGGCACATCTCCTCGCACAGCTTGTCGCCCACGCACTTTGTTTTGTCCACCTGAGCTAGGAATTTCACCACCTTCATAATGGTGACCTCCTTTCGTTATCTTATATACCCAAAATCTCTGCGTACCTGATCCAGTATATCCCTGGGCGGTGGCGCATAGAGGCTGGTGGCGCATTTGCTCTTGGCTATCCCTGTGGTGCTCTGAAGATCGGCTAGAACCTCCGCCAGCTTGAGGGCCACAGCGGCTGGATCGACCACCGGAACCCCAGTGTTGGCCACTTCCCGATACCCAATAAGAGAGAAAAGCGGCGATACATAGCAACAGCCTGCTATGACCACGTCAGCACCATCATCGATGCATTTCAAGGCCTCTGTCTCAAATAGCATGATTAATCTCTCTGGTTTCCCCTGGAAGGCATCGATCAAAGCCGGCATCTCCTGAGCCAAATCGAACTGCCTGACTGGTCTATTCTTGATTGCCCTCTCCTCAAATCCGTAGCGACGTATGTTCGCTTCGACTATGGGAACCCACCCCGGCCCCACTGTCACAACAGCAAACCTGTTACCGAGCAATTGGGCGACGAGCATCCCAGATTCACAGGCACCTGTCACTGGCATATCCACTACACCGCGAGCTTGCTGGAGCCCAGGGTCTCCAAAGCATCCTATCATCGCAGCATCATAACCCTCCGTCTCAGCTTTGATGATCTTGTCGATCAACATCGTATCGTTCAACATCTCCAAGTAGGGGAACATCGGGAGCCAGACGTTCTTCTCTACGTGAGAAAACGTGACTACTGTGTCTGCTCTGGCAATCTTCCTTACTGCCCTTTGTAGACCATCCCAGATTATGTGAGCATCAGGGATGTAGTCCTTTTCTGTGGAAATATTCTGCCATAGAATCTTGAAACCCATCTTGTCGGCCCTCCCCTTGTTTGCTTCCTCCAAGCTATTTGATCATTGCCCCACGATCTTGGTCTTCGTCTGGTAAGGAGCGACCCAATCCATCACATGCTAACCTCCGTCCTTCAGGCAGGCCGTAAGAAGATTCTCTCAAGTCAGAGTTACTGCTTTTCACAAGTGCAACTCAACGGAAAACTCGCCTCACCCCGTAAGCGTGCTTGCTTCTCTTACTCAGTGTACACTACCGCCTATGGTCAGGTTTAATGCACTCTGATGAAGCGTTTCATACAGGAGTGCGCCTAACGAGTTCTATAGCGTGAGCATCGCAACAGGGAATGCATACGCCGCATCCAATGCAGAGATCGCTTTTCGCCTCGGCAACATCATCAACTTGCATGGCACCTACCGGGCAGACATCAACGCACAACGCGCAGGCGTTGCATCTTTCGCGATCAATCCGAGGCAGGAAGGGAGACGGAATCAATGTCTTCGTGCCCAGCTCGCGCATTCCTCTAAACATAAGGCAGCAGTCTGTGCAGCAATTGCAGATGCACCCATTTATGTCAATGGTATGCACAAGCCCATCCACATTGCATTTGCGGAGCAACTCCGTGGCTTCATCGACGGTAATCCGGCGAGCCATACCATATTTGACAGACCACCGACTGACATCGCCGTAATGAATGCACGTTTCCACAGGGTACTGGCAATGATTGCCGGGATCAGCAAGGAAATGTGACAGACGGCACGGGCAGGCAGAGACGCTAATATGGTCCTGTTTGCGGAGCGTCTCAACGAGGTTCTCAGAAGGAAGGGCATCGTCCGGTAGTGCCCATGGGTTGGGTAAGACGGGCGCAAAAGGGAATCCTAGCTTGCACAGGTGATCCCTGGCATGATCAAAGATAGCCTGGTACAGGGCCTTGCCCAATTCAACATCGTAGGAGAACCTTATATTCCCCCAAAGGCCTGTTTCGATAAGCCCCGGCGCAGTAGCGCCCAACACCCTGTAGACGGGGTCTTCCTTGTCTGGATCGATCCAAATGGTGCCTTTATATGCCATGGTTTCCAGCATCTTTCTGAGTCTGGCTTTGTCCATTCCTACCTTCGCCGAAAGCTCGCTCAGTGTTCCTCCAGTGAGACCTATCTGAAGGGCCAAACCGGCCTCTTCGAGCGTGAACTGCAAGCTCAAGACCTTCAGCATTGCCGGTGTTGTTGGCAGACCTGCGACATCGTTCTTATCCACCATCTCTGCCAGTTTCAGGTAGACGTCCTCAATAGTCATAGTTTTGCCTCCTCACTATATGCTGTTAAGCATTTGCATGTATTGCATGTATTACCGTGTTTGCTTTTCAGTTTGAAGCAGTGAGCCCTGGTGGCCTTCCACCGCTGCTTGTAGTGGCCTGGAGCCATATCCTAACCACTCGATGACAGAGAAATATTGCTTTCACGGCTTTCTGTCGATTTTTCCCCTGGCTATGAGTGCTGCTCCCAGCGCACCTACGATTTGAGGGTCCTCAGGAAGGGTAATCACTTTTGCCTGCAACTTATCTTGCAATGCCCTCACCAATCCCTGGTTCTTCGCACATCCGCCCGTCAGAGCCACGTCTTCTATAAGGCCAACTCTCCCTACCATGGTAGCCAACCTGCTGGCTATCGACTGGTTTAGGCCAGCCACAATGTCTGCCAGATCGACGCCGTCGTTGACCAGGGTTATAACCTCGGATTCAGCAAACACGCTACACTGGCTGCTAATTTTTGCCGGTTTGGTTGCTTGTAGAGGCAGACGGGAGAGTCCTTCCAGGCCACAATCGAGCACTCTGGCCATAGCTTCAAAAAACCTTCCAGTTCCAGCAGCGCACTTGTCGTTCATGACAAAGTCATTAACCTTGCCTTCACTGCTGACGGACATTACCTTGCAATCCTGCCCGCCGATATCGATCACCGTTCGGACTGTGGGACAAAGCCAATGGGCACCGTAAGCGTGGCATGTTATCTCCGAGATGTTCTCTGCAGCAAAAGGGACTCTGAGGCGACCGTAGCCCGTGCCCACAATGTAGCTTAAATCCTCGATCGAAACCAGGCCAGCCTTCTTGATGGCCTCGTCCATAGCCAAGCGTGCTGTAACCTCGGGTCGGGTGGTCGACAAGATAACTACATAGGACGCGATTGTCCCGTCGTTCATCACCACTGCTTTCCCAGTGGCAGAACCTACATCGCAACCTCCAACGACAATCATATTACTGTCACCTCCTCAGCAAGGACTGGTGTTTTGTGATCCTGAAGGCCTCCTAACCCACCCTCCAGCTATGAGCTTCTTGGATCCGATGACCTCGCTTCACCTCCTAATGCCATGCCATTGTTAAAGTGCCGAAAGACCTTTGGGAAGGGTTAATGCTTGCAACCGCAAACCAACAAGCCGCTCCCTTTTATTCAGAGTTCTACCACAATTTGGAACTAGATAAGACGTCGAAGTCTTGTCAGAGCTCTGATGCGCGATTCTCCTTTCAGCACTCTCCTGCTCTGTTATTGCTGCCAAAGCAACTCTCGCCACGCCTTTAGCCAAGACCCATGGTGATTAGGTACCGACTCAATCTGTCCTTTATCTCGTCTATAGTCGTGTACCTCGGGTCAAAGATGTCAACCATTCCCATATCCAAGCAGGCAACTCCGGCATCGCGGCAGACCTCCCTTATCAGGCCAAGGCTAGCAATTTGGTCCTTATGGCCGATGTGAGTGGGTGGGATGACAGCATCTGCCTTATGATCCTTGATCATTCGCTGCAAGTCGGAGAGCAGTCTATCTGCCGAACCCCGCACCTGCCTTACCATGATCTGGTCACAGAGAGTCCTCTTGCCCAGCCCCTTGAACATAGTATGCTCGTTTGAGGTGTCAATTAGCGTGTATGGACAGTAGCTGCTCATATCCATGACAATGTTCGCCGCCCACTCCTGTTCCAACCAAGCGTTCAAATCCCTGAGCCAGATGCAATAGACATCAAACCAGATCACCCTGACCTTTTCGCGCTCCAACCAACCCTTCTTTGTTCGCACTCGCTCCTCGGCATCACCCACCATATCCCTCAACCAGGCAGTACATCTGGGATCACCTGTCCAAAAGATTTGCACCATAGGATACAGTTGAGCCGATAGGTCATAGCCGTGAGGACATGGCACCGCCCGTCGCAGTTCGTTGTATTCAGCCCATAGCTCATATTGTTTGTTGGACTCCTTTATGATCTCTCGCAGCCGGTCAACATCCAGTTTCTTTCCGGTCTGCTCTTCAAGGAAGGACACGACACCATTAACTTCACCAGCATAATAATCCAACGTACGGTCATCCTCCCAATAGGGCGGATCAAGAGAGTAATGGGGAATGTCACGCCACTCTTTGTGGGTCCTGACTGCTTCGTGCAAGCCCAAAAGGGCATCGCATGGCTCCAGCTTGTGAATAATCATGGTGGGAGTTGGCATAAGGCCAGAAGCTATGTAGTACATTGCCAGCCTGAGGAGACTGCAATTGTCCCTGGCTAGCCCCAGCTTATCGCATTCTTCGAGTTCCCTTATGACAAAGCGAGCCTGAGACTGCTGGAAATGGTGGCCCTGAACGTTAAAGTAATGGATATCCATGGCCCTGTATACCTCCGGACAGATGGACCAGTAGCTCGCTAGCAAAGGTTTGCGCTCCTCGACGCACCGTAAGGTTTTCTCATACTGCTCTAACTGAGCCCTCATCAACGGAGCCCACAGTTTGGTCTCGTCGGTCGTCAACTTGTCCAACTCTTTGAGGGTGGTCTTATACCAATCGATCTCCTCCCTGATACGCCTCAACCCCCTTTCCCTTCTCTCCGTCTTGCTATCTACAACCATTTCTTACCTCCCTATGCTCTCCAGAAATGCCTGAACCCTGGTTCTCAATTGGCCCACTGCTCCCAGGAGGTATTCCCTATCCAACATCAGATGGGGAACACCTTCCTCCTTGAAATCTTTGTCGAGCATGTAATGCTCATAAGCCCACCCATCGCAAAACATTAGCCGCTCGCCAATAACTCCATCTACCTTGAACTCTCGGATCATGTCCCGAATGAAAGCTGCTCTTCTTTCATGAACTCCGAAAAATCGCGGACAGCCGGGACGGTCTTTGATGGAGTATCGAGCAAGAGTCTCCAAGGGCTCTTTCGCCCCTTCATCCACATCCTCCCACATGATCTTGGAGCCAAAGCACAGCATGTCCGTGACTACCAGGCCACCCTGGTCTTCAATCACTTTGATGTAGGACGGATCGTCGAGTATGCCGCCCACTATCATCAACCTAGCCCGATAGTTAGCATTGCCTTCTGATCGTGCCAGTTCACTCAGTAAGTCAGAAAGCAACTGGCCGTACTGCTCCAAGGGCATGGCCGTGCCAGCCACCATAACAGCTAGTGTTTCGGCACCGGTAACCGGCGGCCTTTCGCCTTTCCTCAGTTTGTAGAGCCTCCGCTGGAGACGCCGCTTCTGATTATGGCGTCTTATTGCCTCCCACAGACACTCGTCAGTGATTTCCATGCCAAAGTGCGACGCCAGGCTGTCTTTGAAAAGTGCCAGTTCCTCCTGGTACCAGCGCACTTGCTTCTCCCCCGTCTTCTTGGGAAGACTGAGAAAGTGGAGAAAAGAGGGGGTCTTCACCTTGTGCTTCCAGTTATCATGTACGCGGCGCACATGGTCACATGAGTTACACCAGACCACCCCATCAAGAAAATCGTACTCCCCGCTAAGTACCATATTGAAGCAGTTACGAACAAAGCTGCAATTGCAGTCGCTCAAATACCGGTCTGCTAGCTCTGTCCCCGTGCTACCCGTGGCCCTCATTCGGAAGGGCAAAAAGCCAGCAGCCGTGATGATCTCCTCTGGCACATAGGAACAGAAATACCCTACTACCTTCCCTCCCCCCTCCTTCCAACCACGCAGTGCGGGGTTAAGAATGGTCCCTGTGGCTTCAGTGAACTCCTGTAAGGCCTTTGTCTTTGTCTTACTGTCCAATTCATTTCCCCCTTTCGAGGCATCTCTCTCTGTGGTTGCCCCACTACACTTCTCCCACCAACCCACCGCTAGTTCATTCCTCGTCTCTCTATTTCTCTCCTCGGTTCATGCTAGGCTCGAGCCCTGTCTGAGTGATCCAGGTGTCATGCCTGAGTCAGATGTTTTTAGTCTCCGCGGCCTTTGGCTCGGCCATTACTCGCACACGCTGCCGGTGGAGCCTGTACCTACACCGGCCATCGCCCTTTGCCACTCCATCTGCTCGCGAGTCACAGCTTTCTCTCCTCACTCTTTCGCCAATGGTAGCCAGTCACTGACCCTCACCATATCCTCCACGTTGGCCCTCCATTCATGGATAGCAACGTCGTCTATCAGATAGCGTTTGGTGTCGCTGAAGCCCCATTCCGGCAGACCTTCCCATTTCACCTTAAATTTTACAGCTGCGTTGTAGAAGGCTTGGCCGTCGAAACGCTCGGCCCCCACCTCATCAACTGCCTGCCGCAAGACCTCGAAGATAGAATATATAAGATGAAATGCGCCTTCGTAAGATGCAGGCATCCTCGCTTGCCCAGAGTGGTATCTGTCAACAACTTGTTTGATGAGATCGACTGCTGGAGACTGTTCAGTCCACCATGGAACTATATTAGTTGTCAACTTTCCGTCCAGGACTCCCCAGCCACATAGGTCAATGTAGAACTCATAATAGCCAATATTGCCAGAGTCAGAGATGAACGTGGCGGCATATCCCCTACCCCGAAAGTCCCTCATGAAGAAGGCTCCGGCCATAAACCATGGACATATGTAGTCACAGTCTTTCAGCTTTTCTATCTGACCAGCACAGATCGTGGTGCCTACTGGGGTCATGAAGCCACCAACCCATTCAAACTTGTCTGGGTGAGCCTGGCAATACTCCCTCATTGTTTTCTCCATGTGTATGTTCATGGCTTCACTCCAACCATAGAAGCCGATCTTGGGCACCCTTCCTTTCGCGACATAGTCCCAGCGATTTTGGCTGATCCATTTCAGAAGGGTAATTATCTGGTAAGTAGTATGAGAGCCGAAGATGAATACCCATCCCGGAGGCGTTGCCGCGAAGTCGGTGTAACTAACCGTGGCTACCGGCACCTTGTCTTTCTCTGCAAAGGGTTTTAGAGTCTCTGCTGTCAGATCATGAACACCAATAATTACCTTTGCCCCCCGGTTCTTACACCACTCATAGCCAAGCATGTCCCGCCCAGGGTTGAACTGGTTGTCATAAGTGGCTACCTTTATTCTTACCCCTGGGATAAGGCCTTCTTCATTGTAATACCTGACTATATCCTCTATTACCTCATGCACAGGAATCTCGGCGGGTGAGGCTGGGCCTGTAAGGTCTATTGATTCTCCTATTACGATAGTAACCCGCTCCTTTCTTTCATGATCGCCGCAACCTAGGCAAATCGCAGCTACTAGCGCCAAAGCCGTAAGACAAGCTACTGCCCTTTTCCAGTTGTGTCTCATCTTTCTTCTCCTCCTTCCCCCTGCGGCATTGTTGACCTTGGATGATTCCACACACGGGATATCTGCAACATATCTCAATTCAATTCAAGGTCGGTTTCTATGCCCCTTTGTCCGCCTTCCGCTGCCTGCTGGCGCCATTCTGATCTACACAGAGTCGGCGAAGTGCTGGATGCCAATGTTGGAAGAGTGTTCGTGAAGCTGTTTGAAACTCCGCAGCCTTTCACCTCCATCATCTGACCATCTCCTACATTCTGCCCTCGGTAGCCACGAAAGCACTAGCCCGTTGGATCCCGGCCTACATTATTCCGGCAGTATTCCTCCACGGTTCTCTTCGCGTCTGCCTTGGAGGGATCGTCCCAAACCACACAGCCGATCCTGGGCACTACGCGGCTGCCACGATGGTGTTCGCTGCCATGTTCCCGACCTTGAGGTACAGCTGACTTCAATAGTATCGTTCTGCGTTATGGCTTTACCAACTGGTTCACAGTGTCGCATGCCCTGCCCGGGTAATGCAATACGGGCAATCCCGCAATGTAGTTGAGAAGATGCCCGTAATCCTGATAGGGGGCATCCCACAGTCCCGGCGAAACCCACGCGCGTAAGCTAATAAGGTATGCAAAGCTAAAGGCCTTGGAACGATAAGCCTTCTGACATCAACAAGCATCCAACATGCTAAGGCCTGATCAATCATCGGCTTACCTGGCCTGACCCAAGTTCCTCGATAGACGGAAGCGCCATGAAAGAAAAGGGAAGCACCCACGCTCCATAGGGCATACAGACTTGACAAGCGGAAAGTATCTCCACTATGATTACCGTCAATTGTATCATATATGCTATGGATGGGGACAACTTCGCTCGGCAGGTAAAGCAGATGGCTACAAATGAATACAGGGCAGAGGATGGAATCGTGGTAGAGCCGGTGGAAAGGCCCCAACAAATCGCCAAGTCGGAAACAGCATCAATCTGGCACAAGCACAAGGCAAAGGAATTACCGAAGGTGGAACGGTACTTTCAATCGCTGGTAGAAAACTCGCCAGACGCCATCATGGTCCTCAATGGGGAGGGATATGTGGTCTACGAAAGCCCCTCTCTCAAAAGGCTGCTCGGCTATCGGGAGCAGGAGCTAACCGACAAGAACACGTTGGCACTTATTCACCCCGATGACCGGCAGATCTTGAATAACGTCCTTCACTCTGTGACAGGGAATCCCACGGCAATAACATCCATGGAGCTTCGCTTTCGGCACAAGAAAAATTCATGGTGTGTGCTTGAAGGGTTGTGCAAGAATCTCTCGCTTGATGGGAGAGTAAAAGGTATTGTAGTGAGCTACCGTGACATTACCAAACGCTGGCAAGCGGACGTGGCTTCACGAGAGAGAGAAGAACGTCAACGGTTGGTGGCGGAGAACCTGACAGATATCATATGGGTTACGGATGCGAAGGGGAGGTACACCTATATTAGCCCCTCTGTCACACGCTTGCGAGGCTACACGGTTGAGGAAGCCATGGCCCAAACGTTAGAAGAATGCCTTACTTCATCCTCCCTTGAGTTCGCTCTTCAGCTAATGCAGGAAGGTCAGGCCATAGAGAATACAAAGCAAGGTCGGCCGTATAGATCACGTACCCTGGACTTTGAGCTAACCTGCAAGGACGGATCAACCGTGTGGACAGAGAACAACGTAACCACTCTGCGTGACGCAAGTGGCACGCCAATTGCTTACTTGGGAATCAGTCGTGACATCACCGAGCGGCGGCGGGACGAGGACTTACTGCGATCCTACCCTCGCAGGCTGGTGCAGGCCCAAGAGGAGGAACGCCGTGCCATCGCTCGTGAGCTGCACGATCAAATTGGCCAGTCCTTGACTGCGGTCAAGCTTTTGCTTGCCAGGTCTATGCGCTCTCCAGTCGGAGATATTGCTTCTAGCCTAGGCGAAGCACAGGAACTGGTAAACGATCTGACGGATCGGGTGCGCAACCTGTCGCTCGACCTCCGGCCGGCGATGCTGGACGACCAAGGCCTGCTGCCCACTTTGCTCTGGCACTTTGAACGCTACACCGCGCGGACACACATCCGCGTCAATTTCAAGCACGCCGGGCTACGCAGACGCTTGACTCCAGAGGTGAGCACAGGCACCTATCGCATTGTGCAAGAAGCTCTGACAAATGTGGCGCGCCATGCTAGCGTGGATGAGGTGGCAGTCCATGTCGTAGCCAATGAGAAGACGCTTACCGCACTGATAGAAGACCGGGGCATCGGTTTCGATCCGGCTGCACTGAATATGGGAAGATGCAGCGGCATTAATGGGATGCGCGAGCGCGCTGTTTTACTGGGCGGTAGACTGACGATCAAGTCCGTTCCTGGCACTGGCACCCGTTTGACAGCCGAACTGCCCCTTCTGCCAGGTCAGAAATACAGAGGTAAGGAGAAACGACCACGCTAACAATAGTACTGGCGGATGACCATCACATCGTCAGACGTGGTCTGCGTTCACTGCTAGAAGAGACGCCAGAGTTTCGAGTTATCGGAGAGGCGGGCGATGGTCTGGAGGCAGTTCAACTGGTTGCACGCTTGCGACCAGATGTGCTGGTACTTGACCTCATGATGGAAGGTATGAATGGTCTCGAGGTCACCAGGCAGATCATGAAGCGTTCGCCCGGGACCGTTGTCGTTATTCTTTCCATGTATGCCAACGAGAGCTACGTGCTCGAAGCCCTCCGGTGTGGGGCGAAAGCTTACGTTCTCAAGGACTCCACCGCAGACGACTTGGTGCATGCCATCCGGGCAGCATCTGCTGGTCACCGCTACCTCAGCCCACCCCTGTCGGAGCGAGCCCTTGAGTATTACATAGAGAAAACTGAAGCCACGGAGATGGATCCGTATGACGTGCTGACGGTGAGAGAGCGAGAGGTACTGAACTTGGTGGCCAGCGGTTGCACTCATGCCGAAATTGCTGCACGGTTGTGCATTAGTCCGCGCACGGTCGAGACTCACCGCGCTAGAGTAATGCGCAAACTCGGCCTGCGTACTACAGTGCAGTTGGTCCACTACGCCATGCGGCGAAAGATTCTGCTAACAGACGACTGAGTACTGTGGCCCAGCAGCAAATTGCCTCTGAGATTCGGTGTCACTCTCTGTATCTTTTGGTGCTGCATGTGTTACACGCACAAGCCTTTCCGAAATTGCATGCATGTGCCGTACCAAGACTACGGGCGTGTTTTCGCACAGATTACGGGCTTGCCCGTATTGCATCCCACGGGTACAAAGCACTATGCTGCGTAATGCTCACGAGGGTCGTAACCGAAGGTCGGTTGGCGAAAATCACGGCGGCAGGAATGAACGGGCGTGCATGGTTATTTTGCAACGTGAGCCCGTATGATGCTGATATGCTCTCGTAGCGGGCTCTTATGGTGATGGCGCACGGAAATCGCATGGGATATCCGGCCTGGGTTACTCATCATGCTACCGACCTGAGTCACCATAATTCTCCTTTGAACTGTGTCCGCTCCATCTGGCTGGTATGCAGAGTAGGCCTGGGATGTCGCTAATAGCCGGTGCCTCGCATTATGCCTTGAAGGATCAGCTAAGGGAAATACGTTTGGCGGGTTATGCTAACGGCATAAGGAGAATACTCGATGCAGACCTTGACGGGGCCACCGTGGGCGGGGCATTATAAATCGTTGTGAATGCTGCCCTGTAAGCAGTCAGAAAGTCAGAAGATAAGGGCACATTGTGATTAGATAGCCCCGAAGTGAAATAGAAACCAAATAGAAAGGAGCATGAGGTGAACTATAGTACTCTGGAATTCGAGTGTCGCGATGGAGTGGGCTGGCTGACTCTTAATCGTCCTGATCGCCTGAATGCCCTTTCCTTCGAGATGGTACAGGAACTGCGTCGTTTCTTTGGTAGCCTGGAGGAGCGCCTTGAGGCTCGTGTGGTCATAGTTCGGGGTGCGGGCCGGGCATTCTGTGCCGGAATGGATCTATCGGCGCTGACCGGTGGCACGGCCAGCGTTGATCAAGAGTCGAATATGCCCAAGGGGCCTATAACCTTCGGTCACATGATAGAGCGAGCCTTGAACGATATTGTTATCAGGATGCGCCAGGCACCGCAGCCGCTTATTGCTGCCATTCGTGGTGCGGCCAGTGGTGGTGGTTTCACTCTCGCCATGGCCTGTGATATGCGCTTGGCAGCAGAATCAGCGCGCTTCAAGGCCACCAATATCAGAATAGGATACACTGGTGCTGATCTGGGATCGTCCTACTTTCTGCCACGCCTCATCGGCCTGTCAAGAGCTGCTGAATATATGTATACCGGTCGCACAATGGATGCCACTACTGCCGAACGCATAGGATTCGTGTCTCGATCAGTGCCCGATGATCAATTGGATCAGGTTGCTCTGGATCTGGCCAAAGAGATGCTTAATGCCACTCCGCTTGCGTTGCGGATGACAAAGGAGTTGCTTAACATTAACGTCGATGCTCCTAGCTTGATGGCGGCTACTAAGCTAGAAGCTGGGGATATGCTCCTCTGTGGCATGACCGAGGATACCCAGGAGGCAATCACGGCGGCCTATTTCGAAAAGCGCGCACCAGTGTATCATGATCGTTAGCTTTTGGACAACTCGGCGATAAGGAACAAATGACCTTGTGCTGGCAAGCACCTGGGTAGGCTGTATTTCCCCCGAAACTCCGGCTGACCAAGTCTTGCCTGCACCACACCAAGATTGGAAGGGAACCTCGGCAGCTGGGTTCCCTGAAAGGAGATAGATGACTGAAAAGGAGAGTAGGTTGGAAACGATACTTGTTAGGGTAGAAGATGGATTGGCCGTAGTGACCCTAAATCGCCCCGAAGCTATGAATACACTTAACGAGACTATGGCCAGCGAGCTTTGCCAGGTCATGGAGCGATTAGGAACCGACAACGATGTACGAGCCGTTCTTTTGAAAGCCAACGGTCGAGCGTTTTGTGCCGGAATGGAGATGATTTACAGGGAGTGGAAGGATGACCCAGGGCATGTTGCTTTCGTGACCAAGAACACGGTAGCGGCTTTGAACAAGGCTTTCCTTTCTATGCTCGGAATAGAGAAGCCGGTTGTATGTGCGGTGAACGGAGTCGCTGCGGGAGGTGGCCTGTCACTGGCAATGTCTTCAGACATAGTCATTGCCTCTGAGGCTGCTAGGTTCTGCACCGTCGCCGTTCGTCGTGGCCTGTTTCCAGATGTCGGGATGAACTATCTGCTGCCCCGAATAGTGGGACTGCTTAAGGCTAAGGAACTCCTTTTCACCGCAGATATTATTGATGCCAGGGAGGCGGCCAGTATAGGCTTGGTCAACAAGGTAGTACCAGCCGAAAGGCTGGATGAGGAAGCCCTGACCATGGCCAAACGCCTGGCATCGGCGGCTACTAAAGCTATCGGCCTTTCCAAAATCACTGTCCACCGTGGTTTGACCATGGACATGGCAGGCACTATGGAACTAGAGAGCTTGGGGCAGGCGCTGTGTATACAGACAGAGGACGTTCGAGAAGGCATTGCTGCTTTTCTGGAGAAACGTCAACCCAGTTTCAAGGGCAGATAGCGAAGTCGAATGGCGGATTACAGCCAGCCCGAAGAAACGTGCATAGTAAGCGAGTGTGGATGCTGGACCATCAAGATCGACCAAGCGTAGCTTGGAAGAGGGAGGATGGGTATGGACTGGGGACTCAGGAGTAAGTCGGCAATCGCGACTTAACATGCTCGCTGCTGTCAGAATGTCTTGAGTCAGCTCCTGATCCAAGACTGTAAGGCTGCTGTATTGCATAATAGGCATGTTGCGCTCATAAGCCCTCAAGACCCGGCGGTTAATATAATGATCAGGCAGCTTTTAGGCGACTCGGGAGGTGTAAGAAATGTCTCAACAATTCTCTCATCTGTTCTCACCACTCAAAATAGGATCAATGAATGTGCGAAACAGGATTGTCATGAGTGCGCACAACACCAACTATGCTTTGGATTTGGTGCCTAACGAAAAACTGATCAATTACTGGGCTGCCAGGGCAAAGGGAGGTGTCGGTCTGGTCGTAACGGGGATCCTCTGGGTTCACCCCAATCCATGGCTCAATACGTTCTGCATGCCTGGAGCACTTGACGGTCTCAAGAAGGCAGCCCAGGCCGTGAGCAAGCACGGAGCAAAATTCGTGGCGCAGATCGGCAATATGGGAGCGATGGTCGGTCACTTCTTCATGCCGTCACCCTGGGCCCCTTCCACCGTACTCGCCCCAAATGAGAAAACGGAACGGTTCATGTCTCATAAGATGACCAAAAGCGAGATAGAAGACATGATTGACAGATTTGCCAATGCGGCAAGAATGGTCAAAGAAGCAGGTATCGACGGTCTCGAAATTCATGGTGCTCATGGCTATCTCATCTGTGAATTCATGTCACCCTACTGGAACAAGAGAGAGGATGAGTACGGAGGCAGCCTGGAGAATCGAATGAGGTTCCCGATCGAGATTGTAGACGCAGTCAGAGGTTCAGTAGGAAGGGATTTTGTAGTGGGCATGAGAGTAATTGGTGACGAGTTCATCAGAGGAGGCTACACGCTGGATGACATGCTGATGATGGCCCCCATGCTGACCAGGACAGGCAAGCTGGATTATTTGAATGTGAGTGCCGGCGGCTATGTTATGGCCTCCACCATTATTGAGCCGATGTATTACCCTCTCAATTCCTTTGTGTATTGTGCTGCGGCTATCAAACGGGTGGTGGACGTTCCAGTGTTTGCCAGGGGAAGGATCACAGACCCAGAACAGGCAGAGAAGATCCTGGCTAATAACCAGGCAGACATGGTCAGCATGGTCAGAGCAATGATCGCTGATCCAGAATTTGCCAACAAGGCCAGAGAGGGTAGAGTTGATGACATAAGGAAGTGTATCGGCTGTAATGAAGGCTGTTGGGGTGTCCAGGCTCGTCTAGGCGCGTACACCAACGGGATAAGCTGTACCATGAATCCGGCTACCGGCTGGGAGGGAGAACCTGGCTGGGGAGAGGTAGAGCCAGCAGCAGTCAAGAAGCGGGTCATGATAATCGGCGGTGGGCCAGCCGGCCTGGAGACGGCGCGAGTAGCCGCCCTCAGGGGACATCAGGTATCACTGTATGATAGAGGCTCAGAACTGGGGGGACAGACTTTGATAGCGGCTAAGGCTCCGGGAAGAGACGGATTCTTAGATTTGAGTCGATACTATAGTCATCAGATGAAGCTTCTCAAGATAGATGTCCACCTGAATACCGAGGTGACTGCCGAGATGGTGCAAGGACAAGACCCCCAGGCGGTGGTAGTGGCTACCGGATCTGTTCCCTACATCCCCGATATCCCAGGCGTGGACGGGGATAACGTTGTCGAAGTCAGAGAGGTCCTCAGTGGAGAGGCAGAGGTTGGAGATAATGTAATCGTCATCGGCTTCGATAGCGATATACAGTCCCTGAGCACCGGCGAATTGCTGGCCGACCGTGGGAAAAAGGTGGAGATTCTGTAATGCTTCAGTCGTTTTCGGACAAAACGACCCTGCCAAAATGTTAGACCCCGACCTCGATTTTGGTCAACTCACTCAGTCTGTTCACCTCCTTGCGCTTGGCG
>VGOE01000039.1 GCA_016876035.1 Chloroflexota bacterium | reverse complement strand
ACGCAGCCACTCTTCAGGCAGAACACGGGTTAGCCAACCTAGCATCCAACAGGGGAGCTCTGAAAAGCCTAACAAACTGGCCATGGATTAGTGCCATGTTGAACGCTACATAGAATAAAATGTAACCGAAATGCGGCAAAATTAGGCTAGCTAAGATGAATGGAGGAGGCAAGGCTAGCCGATATGGCGACCATGAAGCTAGAGGCGCGAAAGGAGTACAGCAAGGTAGTGAGAGAGAGGTACTGGAAAGCCCCCTCGAAGAAGGAGAAGTCGCGTATCCTGGACGAGTACTGCGCTAATACAGGACACGCCAGGAAGTACGCTATCAGGAAACTCAGGGCTCGAGACAATCCCGGCCAGAAGGGTGGGAAGAAAAGGAAGCCGGTCTACAACGGGGAGGTAATAGCTGCCCTGGCCAAGGTGTGGGAGATATTCGACTATCCCTGCGGCCAGCGGCTGAAGCCCCTCCTGGAGAGGGAAACCGATAGGCTGCGGGCGTTCGGTGAACTCTCCATCCCAGATGAGGTAGCCAGCAAGCTCAAGAGGATAACTGCAGCCACCATCGATAGGAGACTCAAGCACCAGAAAGAGGTCTTACATCTCTTATGGTCCAAGGGTCGTCCTAAGCCTGGCTCCATGCTGAAGCAGAAGATCGCTGTGCGGCTCACCAATTGGGACACCGCTAAGGTGGGTTACCTTGAGGCAGACCTGGTTTTCCATTGTGGAGCTTCTACCCTGGGAACACACGTCTGCACCGTGAGTGCCACGGAGATATCGTCCGTCTGATGGGAAGGGGAGCCTATCTTAGGCAAGTCCCAAGACCATTGCTTCTGGGCCTTGAAAGAGATAAGGAAGAGGTGTCCCTTTGTCTGGAAGGGGCTTGATTCGGACAATGGTCAGGAGTTCATCAATGAGATACTGTACAAGTACTGTGCCAGGGAGAAGCTTGAGTTCACCAGATCACGGCCCTGCCACAAGAATGATAACGCCTATATTGAAGAGAAGAACTGGACCCACGTCAGAAAGGTACTGGGATACCTCAGGTATGGTACTGAGGAAGAGCTAGCCATCATACGTGATCTCTACCGGAAGGAACTGAGGCTATATAAGAACTTCTTTCAACCGGTGATGAAACTGGTCAGCAAGGAGAGAATTGGAGGTAGGATCAAGCGCCGGTACGGGACTCCGATGACACCTGATGAAAACCTGATACAGTCAAAGCAGCTCAGCAAGGAAGCCGAAGAGCGACTGATGCAGGTATACCACCCCCTCAACCCCGCCGCCCTCAAGTGCCAGATCGACACCAAGATCAATAAGCTCATCCAAACCTATGAGGCTAAGAATGGCACCCAAGGAGCTAGTCTGCATAGACATACCCAACCCCGTATGGTGACATCTTTTATGATTGAACAAGCTACCGTTCGGTTACCTTCTTAAATGATTTGACACGGGGGCTTGACAGCGACGGAAAGATATTACTATAATCGTCCATCACGATTATCCCGCGGAAGGCAATCATGTCTCAGTGCCTGTATCAGCGGTCGAGATGCCAAATCCCGGCTAAATGAAAAAGGGATTAGAAAGGAGGAGGAATGAAACATTGGAGAACCGTTGTGCTATCCTGTCTCGTCATCTTGGTCCTCGTAGCTACGCTCGGCCTTGGGTGTGGGAAGGAGGAAAAGGGGAAAGTCACTATCGTTATTGGGAACATGACAGACTTTACGGGGCCGGCAGCCCCTGCTCTGGGGCCTATGACAAAGGCTCTGGAGGATTTCGTCAAAGAGGTTAATGCTGGCACTGCACCCGGGATAGAGCTGCCAGAGGGCGTTAAGCTGAAGGTCGTGAACTGGGACACAGGTATGAATCCAGCCAGGTTCGTACCAGGTTACGACTGGCTGAAGAGCAAGGGGGCAGAGGTAATAATCTCTGTTTTCAATGACTGTTCGGAGTCACTGAAGCCTTTGGCGGCGAGGGATAAGATCGCTATACTAGGCATGGCTACCAGTGTTCCAATGATAGATCCTCCCGGATGGGTATTTGCTTTCTGCCCGCCGACACGGTATGCGGTGAAACTCATGCTGAAGTGGATCGGCGATCAGTGGGAAGCGGAAGGCAAATATGCCACCGGAAAGCCGACCATCGCCACGGTGGGCTGGAGTGATGCGTGGGGAACTGACAACGAGAGAGGTACTAAGGAGTACTGCCAAGCCAATCCCACCAAGTTTGATTACGTTGGCAGTTGGTTAGCTCCTGTTGGTACAAGCACTTGGACCAGTGAAGTGGCCAAGACATTGAACGTTGACTATCTGCAAACGGCTGCGAACGGGGCTACGATGCCAGCTACTTTCATGAAACAGTACTCTGACAAAGGCGGCAAGGCTATAAACTTCGATACGGAGTCCATGAGTGCTTACGTTGGCTACATCACAGAGTACGCCGGCTGGTCAGCCCTTGATGGGAAACTCAACGTCCAGACCTGGGGTTGGTGGAACCTGACGCAGTGGTCCGAAGTCAAGTATGTGAAGGATGTGATGTTCAAGTACCACTCCCAGTCACAGGCTAACGAGTGGATGCGCGCGGGCATGGGGTATCTCGGCGGCGGGGCAATGCAGCTTTTTGCCTTGAGGACAATAGTGGCCGCTATACAAGCAGCAGTAGAAAAGACTGGTAGCGCTGAGAACTTCAGTGGCCAGATATACTATGATACAGCCACGAGCTTCATGGCAAACTGGGCAGGGTCGCAGCGAGGGTTTACCGAGACCCGGCGATATTGTGCGACTGATATGATAGTGCTGAGATGGAACGCCACAGCTAAAGACTTGATCTTGATTAGCGACGGCTGGCTGCCCATACCCTTACAGTAGTAGGTGACTGACCTAAGAAAGAGCTCGACTTCACCGCTACGGACCTGAGCGGTTGGCCGGACCCGAGCCACGTCGGTAGCTTGTGTTAGACCCTGAATCGCGAGCGTTGCATGTATGCGGTGCTGCGGGCGAACACTTGGTATGCATGATTTGTGGCCAACCTTGTGGACCAGGAGGTCTGGTAGGGTCTGGTAGATTGAAGGACGCCCTCGCTATGCTAGCGCATGGCGAGGGCGCTGTGTGAGGGGCAGCTTTCTGAGATTGCGGGCTCCTGGCCTGCCGAGCTCTGTTGTGATGACAAAGCTCACCGATACTTCAGAGCGAATCAAGGAAAGCCCAGATAGTATTGGCGTTAAACCAGAACTCGGCCATGTCAGCAAGTTTGGTGCAGAGGGATTATGAGAAAGTACGAAGCGCCAATCTGCGGAAGCCAGCTAAGATTTTTCTCTCCATTCCACCGGTGACGGGTTTGCGCATTCTGCGTTGCGATAAAGCAAGGGGACTGGCAAATCCACAAGTTATGGAGATTTAAGGAGGCATCTTGCAAGGACTGAAACATCTATTTCAACCGCTGAAGATAGGCTCTATGGAGGTACAGAATCGAATCGTGATGTCTCCTATGTGCCCAGGGTTCGGCGTTGATGAAAATGGTTGTGTAACCGAAGAGCTAATCGAGTTCACTGCAGAGCGGGCGCGCAGCCGACCGGGCATGATCACGACCGGGGTAATCCCTGTTAGCTTCATGGGGGGCACTGACGCCATGGAAATGCCTCGAATCTACGACCCCAAAGCGCTGCCCAGCCTGGAACAATGGGTGAAAGCAGTGCACCAGTACGAGGGTGTCAAATTCGGAGCGCAGTTGAATCATTGCGGTCCATCTCATTCTTACTTTAAGCCCATGGATGCAGTGGCGGCCTCAGCGGTTCCCGGTCTAGCGGAGCTGCTGGTCAAAGTGCCGGTGAGAGAGGCAACCAGAGATGAATTGAAGGAGTGTGTCCAGGACTTTGCTGCAGCAGCCGAGCGAAGCCTGAGCGTAGGATTTGACTACATAGAGATTCACGCTGCTCATGGCTACCTCATAAACACCTTCCTCTGCCCTTACTACAACCACAGGACTGATGAGTACGGTGGCAGCTTCGAGAACAGGATAAGGTTCTTGCTCGAGGTCATACGGGGGATAAGAAGTCGGATTGGCTATGGAGTGCCTCTCGGCGTGCGGATAAATGGAGACGATTTCATCGGAGAGCAAGGATGGCACATCGCCGACCTGTGTCGATTGGCCCCTATCCTGGAGCGCGAAAGCGTCAACTACATAAGCGTAACAGTGGCCGGCACTTCGATCCATAGCAGCCAGTACATGATCGCATCGATGTACCAGGAGCAGGGCTTCAACGCTGGCTTCAGCAGCGAAGTCAAGAAGCAGGTCTCCATCCCTGTGGCTGTTGTGGGGAGAATTGTGAGCCCCATAGTGGCTGACAGAATGATTGCGGAGGGGAAGGCGGACCTGGCAGTTATGGCCAGGGCCATGCTAGCTGATCCTGATCTAGTGGAAAAGGCCAGAATGGGAGAACTGGCTGATATTCGGCCCTGCATAGGGGAATGTCTGGGATGTATCTGGCAAATCATGGTAACAGGAGTGGGAAGCTGTACCGTAAATCCCAGAGTGGGAAGAGAGCATTCCCTCAAGGACGTAGCTGGTTCAAAGAAATCGGCATCGAAGAAAGTCCTGGTCGTCGGAGCGGGCTGTGCCGGGCTGGAAGCAGCCAGAATGGCAGCTTTCTACGGACATAAGGTCACGGTATGTGAGAGCAGAGGCTGGATAGGCGGTCAACTGAAGCTGGCTGCCAAGATGCCGAAAAGGCAGGAAATCGGTGGTATCATCCCCTGGTACGAGAGGCAACTCCACAAGCTGGGGGTTGAGGTACGGCTGAATACAGCAGTGGATGGGAGCCTGTTGAAACAAATCAAGCCAGATGTGGTCATATTGGCTACCGGGAGCTTGCCCGAGGTGCCGTTGGGGTTTCTTAATGGCTTGGAGAACATAAAGGACATCGAAATGGTGATGGTGGACGAACTCATAGGTGAAGAGCGCTTAGCGGGAGATTCAGTTCTGGTTGTCGGTGGCGACCAGATGGGCGTGCAAGTGGCGGACTACCTAACAGAAATGGGTAAGACGGTGTACGTGGTAGAAAAGGGGCCACAGTTTGCTCCCAAAATGGCTTACAACGACAGCTTCTTTCTTTTGCAAAGGTTGACGGACAAGGGTGTGAAAATGTATGACAACGTTGAGAAGGTCGAGATTCTGCCTGATGATGAGATCTGGATCGTAAGAAGGGGAACAAGGGAGAAACTACCGCCGGTCGAGACGATCGTCCTGGCCAGCGACAGACGTCCAAACGTCTATCTGGGCGAGGTAGCTGAGAAGGCAGGCAGTGAAACGCATATAATTGGCGATGCCAGCGGTGTTGCTGCTGAGGGGCAAGGCACGCTTATGGCAGCGATCAGCGCCGGATATAACGCCGGACGCCAGATATAGAACCAACTAGGCCATCTGTTTCCGGCTGGCCGTAAGTAGGCGGTGGGGTGGTGGTAACATTTCAGTTACCTCATTTAGTCTTGAATAGTGCTTTTGCCTGTCTTAGAAGCCATCCCCAATGCATGTAGATATGGATGGCAATCAAGATCAGGAGTACTACCGCAGTCCACTCGTGTATATCAATCCAGGTCTGCCGACCCCAGATAAAGGTTGATCCTGTGTCACCACCTCCACCACCTCTACCCCCGCGGTGTGGCATGAGCCACAGAACAAGACCAGATGCCGCCTGTAGCAACATGGCTAAGAACGCTGAAGCTGCTAGAATGAACAAAAACCTGGTCTTTGACATGGCGCAAAACCCACACAAATTCTAGCATAAAAGCGAAGGTGGGTTGCATTTCGCTCTTGATCCAACTACTTCTGACATCTGCAGATACAGTCATTTGAACTACTTATCACAGACCAGATCTAATGCTAGAATAAGAACGCAGAACACACAGGAGGGATAGGAAAATGGCAATTCCTGATTATCAAAGTATCATGCTCCCACTCCTGAAACACCTTAGCGACCAACGAGAGCGAGGCAATGAGCAAACGGTGAAGGCGCTCGCTGACGAATTCGGCCTGACCACAGAGGAGCGCAAAAGACTTCTAGCAAGCGGACAACAGACTGTGTTTGCCAACAGAATCGGGTGGGCCAAAGTCTACCTTAAGAAGGCAGGCCTGATCGAATCTCGAAGAAGAGGACTCTATAAGATTACGCAGCGAGGAACTGAAGTGCTAAAGCAGAATCCACAATCCGTAGATAATCGGTTCCTAATGCGATTTCCTGACTTTGTAACTTTCATAAGACCTAAGAAGTCTCCACCTGGATCGGCAGGGTCAGAGAAAGGTCTTGGCGATGACAAGACTCCAGAGGAGTATCTTGAATATGGGTACCAGGAAATCCGCCGGCAGCTAGCAGATGAAATCTTGAGACGGATCAAGGAGTGTCCCTCCGATTTCTTTGAGAAGCTCGTGGTTGACCTTCTACTAAGAATGGGGTATGGCGGATCTCGTCACGACGCAGGCAGGTCCATCGGCAAGAGTGGTGATGGTGGTATAGATGGAATCATCAAAGAAGACAAGCTTGGGCTCGACGCGGTTTACATTCAGGCAAAACGTTGGGAAAACAATGTCAGTAGACCCGAAGTACAGAAATTTGCTGGCGCGTTACAGGGGGTACGGGCGAGAAAAGGTATCCTAATCACGAGTTCTGACTTTACAAAGGAAGCAGAGGACTATGTTAAGACTATTGAAAACAAGATCGTACTGCTCAATGGAACCCAGCTTGCTGAATTGATGATTGATCACGATATCGGAGTCACGAGAGTAGCTGCTTACGAACTCAAGCGGATTGACTCCGACTATTTCACCAGTGACTAATAACTAGAAGAGTCGTGGGGCGGGTGCAGTCCGCCTGGGGCGGACGAAACCCACTGATGCTGCCAGCACAACCTCGACTGGGGCACCTGCTGCACGCGCGGTTGGAGCCGGTGCTCAAACCTACCCTTTCACATTAGTTCTGACTATCACCCTCACCTTATACCCTCTCCGACAGAGGGAGAGAGAGGCCCTGCAGTTATACGCAAAGGCGCAAACGTGCTATAATGAAGGCCACAAAGGGGCAAGCCTATTAGATGAGGAAACGCGTTTTCTCCGGTGCCCGGCCCACGGGCCGGCAGCATATTGGCAACTATCTAGGTGCTATTCAGAACTACGTCGAACTCCAGAAAGAGTACGCCTGCATCTACTGCATCGTTGATGTTCACGCCCTGACTACCCTCCAGGGCAAAGAAGGCGTTGCCGTAATCCAGCAAAACATTCGCGAGATGGCGCTGGACTGGTTGGCGGCGGGGATTGACCCGCAGAAGAGCGCCCTATTCGTGCAGTCGCATGTGCCCCAGGTGATGGAGCTTCATACCTTGCTGAGCATGGCCACTCCGCTACAATGGCTGATGAGGGTGCCCACCTTCAAAGAGAAGATCAAGATGCAGCCGGAAAACGTGAACTACGGGCTGCTGGGCTACCCGGTGCTGATGACGGCGGACATCATCCTGTACAAGGCCGAAGTGGTGCCGGTGGGAGAAGACCAGTTGGCCCACCTGGAGCTGGCGCGGGAGATCGTCAGGCGGTTCAATTTCCTTTACGGCGACACCTTCCCTGAGCCGCAGGCGAAGCTGACCCATGTCCCGCTGATCCTCGGCCTGGACGGGGTTCAGAAGATGAGCAAGCAACTGAATAACGATATCGAGCTGGCATCTACCCCCGAGGAGACCACGAAGCGGATTATGACCGCCTTCACCGATCCAGCCCGCAAGTTCCGCAGCGATCCAGGGCACCCGGAAGTATGCAACGTTTTTAGCCTGCACAAGGCTTTCCATTCGGCCAGGCTGGAGCAGATCGAGCATGAATGCCGCAACGCGTTAATTGGCTGCGTTGACTGCAAGCGGCTGCTGGCCCAGGAGATAAACGAAGCCCTGGCTCCCTTCCGCCAGAGGCGCAGCGAGTTGGCCAGCAAACCAGAGTACGTCAGGGAGGTGCTGACAGAAGGGGCCAACCGTGTCCGCGGCATCGCCCAGGAGACCATGAGGGAAGTGAAACACAATATGGGACTCCTCTAGTCCCGGAAGTGGTAGGGTGGATTCCGTGTCAAGCACGGAATGGTGATGTCCCTGATAGCCTTACTTTCACAGGAGAGATGATTGATCCGTTTACCACTATCGCGCAGCGGTAGGACTGCGCTGGAGGTAGCCTCGCAGGCAGCAGATGAGGCTGGAAGCCTTCTGATAGAACATATGCACGGTGAGAGGCAGCTAAGCTACAAGGAGGGAAGGGCCAACATCGTCACCGAGGTGGATGTGCTGGTGGAAAAGAAAATCATTGGCCTGCTCCAGAACGAATTCCCCGAACATAACATCCTCTCCGAGGAATCGCCAGCGGTGAAAAATGATTCACATTATACCTGGGTGGTAGACCCTCTAGATGGCACCAACAACTACGCCTACGGCATTCCTGTCTTCACGGTAGCCATCGCCCTGATGAGCCAGGAGGAAGTTCTGCTGGGCCTGACCTACGACCCTGTGAGGAGAGAGCTTTTCGTGGCACAGAAGGGGAGCGGCGCTTCCCTCAACGGGCGGCCCATCTCGGTCTCCCGGCGGGACTCCATGGAACGGGCTTTCATTGGCTATGATCTGGGTTACGACCGGGAAGCGGGAGCACAAATGCTGGATACTATCAGGGCTATCTGGCCGCGTATGGCGGGGCTGAGAATCCTGGGATCGGCCGTGTTGGGACTGGCCTATGTCGCCTGCGGCAGGTTCGACCTCTACCTTCACCGTTACCTCTATCCCTGGGATATGGCCAGCGGTATCCTGCTGGTGAGGGAGGCGGGTGGGGAAATCACCGACTGGGCTGGCAAACCAGTGAGCGCCTTCGATCGGCAGATTATTGCCGGTAACAAAGCGCTCCACGGGCAGATGCTGGCGCTAACAAGCAGGGAAGCCCAATTGGGCCTGGAGCGTCCCTGAGCTTCCTCGTCCTCGGTTAGCCTGCCTTGTAGACCTTGCACAGAAGGGCGCGGTTGCACCAGCCGCCGGATAGCTCATCGCACCACTCCGGGTCGTCGAGGGTGAGGACGTTGGCATTGGACTCAAAGACGCCGCTCAGGTGAGGCTCATATGGCGGCGTCTCAGGAAACCACCAGCTTGCCTGGCAGTTGATCACATTGGGTAGCATGCCCTTGTTGTACCTGGCCTTCTGCTTGATCCTGCCTCGCCTAGTCTCTATGTAAGCCCAATCGCCTTCGGCTATGCCCAGCTCGCGGGCGGTATCGGGGTGTATATCCATCAGAGGGTCGGGGTGCTTCTCGCGCGCTCCAATCCCCTTCTGCATGAACTCTGAGTGGAACATGGGCATGAAATTGCCGCCAGTGTTCAGGGTGAGAGGATATTCGCGGGCAACCTCCGGCACCCGAAGAGGGCTTTCGGGGGGCTCTTCGTAATAAGGCATGGGGTCGTAGTCCAGTTTTTCCAGGATGCTGGAGTAAAGCTCGATCTTGCCGGAGGGGGTGGGGAAGCCTGTGCTCAGCCATGGCTGGGGATCGAAGCTGTCCGGGAATATAGCACCCCTGTCCACCAGCTCTCTGAAGGTTATGCCGGTGGGCTTGAGCCTGTATTCGCTGACCTCCTGCAGCGTTTTCCAGGGCCAGTATTCATCCTGGCCAACAGCCAGCGCCAGGCCGCGGAAGAACTGGTAGATGTCCCGTCGCTCCCCGAGGGGTGGTATCGCCTGCTCACCACCCTGCAACAGGCTGCCGAAGTCCATCATGTTAGTACAGAGGTCCCGTTCCATCCAGCTAGCGGCGGGCAGAACGTAGTCGGCTAGCTGGGCCGAGGGTGTCATGAAGAGTTCCTGGACAACATGCAGGTTCAGGTTGTCGCTTTTGAGGGCCTCATAGACCAGCTTGATGTTGCCTGCCCAGGCCAGCGGATTTGAGCCCCAGGCGATAAGGGCCTTCACAGGATAGGGCTTGCCGGTCAGGATTGACCGCCACAGAAGCGTGGTGTGGGCCTGTATCTGGACGGTGACCGGCGCTGGGACCCCGTAGACCCTCTCCAGATGAGGGGCCATCAGGCTCCAGCCCTTGAGGGAAACCACCCGGCAGACATCGAAACCCAGTTGCTTCTGCCTCTGCTCCATGGATAGCAGATTCATCAGAGTAAGCCCTGCCTCGGTAACAAACTTTCCCCCGTTTACCGGCTCTCCGGGGCGAGTGATCAGGTGGCCTCCCAGAACACCGAGGTAGCCACAGATAGCCCGCATGATTATCTTGGCCTGCTCGGCCCGAGTGCCGTTCAGTCCTAACTGGTCAATGGCCACGCCGTAGGGCATGCATGATGGCCCGTGGGTGGCATAGGTTCTGGCGGCCTCCACGATCTGCTCGGCAGGGACGCCCGTTATCTCGGCCACCTTCTCGGGTGGATACTCCTGAACACGGGCCTTCAGTTTATCGAAGCCAACCGTCCACTGGGCCACGAAGTCTTTGTCATATAGCTCCTGGTTGATGATGACGTTGAGCCAGGCCATAGCCAGAGCGGTGTCTGTACCTGGCCTGAGGCGCAGCCAGATGTCGGCGATGTCTGTAGTCTTGGTCTGCCTGGGATCAACCACAATTATCTTGACGTCCCGGTCTCGCTTGATCCTGCGAACCGCAGCCCAGTTCCGCAGGCTTGATTCGGAAGGGTCAGCCCCCCAGTAGACCACGCAGTTGGAGCGCGGGGTATCAGTGGCATAGGTAGTGACGTCTCCCATGACGGCCATATTTATGCCCATATCGTTGATGCCGCAGATGATGCCGGGGGCGAAGATGTTATGCGGGTTGCCAAAGAGGCTGGCAAAGCGGCCTCTGGGCCAGTAGTCGTTGCCGCGGTAGGTGCCCTCGAAGAAGCCCAGCGTTTCGGGGCCATATTTCTGCTTCAGTTGCAGCAGCTTCTGTCCTATCTCCCCCAGAGCGTCGTCCCAGGTTAGCCTCTGCCACTTGCCCTCACCGCGCTGGCCGATCCTTTTCAGGGGATACATAAGCTGGTCCGGGTGATAGAGCCATTTGGGGCCGATGCGCACCCTTTGGCAGACAAAGCCCCGGGTCAGGGGATGTTCTTTGTTCCCTTCTATCCTGACCACCTTGCCGTCCTCAACATGGACCAGGACCCCACACACATTAGTGCAAAACTGACAGGACGTCTTTTTTATCAGATGCTCGGCCATTCCAACACCTCCTTCTGCTAAAGACCTATTATTGCATACCTCAGATAATAGCGAGTACTCAGAGATGTTTCCAGTCTCGACAAACTGAGTAGGGTGGGTGTAGCGCAGCGCAACCCACCTTCATATCTTGAACGTTGGTGGTGGGTTTCGTCTGGCAAAGGCCGACTTCACCCACCCTACAGCTTCGAAGTTGCCAGCATTCCGCAGTGAATTGACGATCCTAGATTTGTGAGAAGGGCTCCATCAAGACAAGCGTCTAGGGACGGCGATGCCTTTCGACAAACCGGGCCATGCGTTTCAGCGCCTCCTCGATGTCCTGGAGTGACGTCGCGTAGCAACAGCGGACATGTCCCTCCCCGGACGGACCGAAGGCCGTACCCGGCACCACTGCAACCTTATCCTCTACCAGCAGCTTCTCGGCGAAGCCCTCTGACGAGAGCCCGGTGACAGCTATAGAAGGGAAGGCATAGAAAGCGCCCTTGGGCTCAAAGCAGCTCAGTCCGATATCGTTCAGCCCTCTGACGATCACCCGCCGCCTCCGGTCGTACTCCTCTACCATCCGCCTGGCATCCGGCAACCCGGACTTCAGGGCTTCGATGGCCGCCATCTGTCCCATGGTGGAAGCACACATGGCCGTATACTGATGAATCTTGGTCATGGCGCCGATTATCTCAGCGCTGCCAGCAGCATAGCCGATCCGCCATCCCGTCATGGCGAAGGCCTTGGAGAAGCCGCCGAGCAGAATAGTCCGCCCCTTCATCTCCGGCAGGCAGGCAAAACAGGTAGGCTCAGTGTCGTAGACCAGGAGGTTATAGATTTCATCAGAGATGACCGTCAGATTGTGCCGCCTGGCCACTTCGGCTATCTCAGCGATCTTGCCTGTTTCCATCACCGCACCGGTAGGATTGGCAGGATAACCCATAAGAATGGCCTTGGTACGGTTCGTGATTCTGGCCTCGATATCGGCAGCGGAGAGCTGGAATCCGTCGTCAGAATTGGTGGGGATGCGGACTGGCACACCATAGGCAAAAAGCACGCAGGCCGGGTAGGCACCAAAGGACGGATCGGGAATTATCACTTCATCGCCGGGGTCGAGTATCGCCCGCACAGCCAAGTCGAGCCCCTCGCTGACGCCATTGGTGATAAGCAACTCAGTGGCAGGATCGTAGCTCAGGCCATAAGCAGCCTCGAGGTAGGAAGCCAGTTCCTTCCGCAATTCTGGCATCCCGGCATTCGAGGTATACATGGTATAGCCCTGCTCCAGGGATCGGATGGCTGCCTCCGAAATATGCCACGGAGTGGTGAAGTCTGGTTCACCAACCCCCAGAGAGATGCCTCCCTCCAAAGAGGAAATCAGATCAAAAAACTTCCTTATACCTGAAGGCGGGACTTCACTTACCCGCCTCGCAATTCGATTCTTCACATGGTGACTGGTAATCGCCTGTGCTCCTCTCCGCCCGTCAGGATTTCCCCGTCCTCCTTGTAGCGCCTGAGCAAGAAATGGGTCACTGTTCCCTGTACGCCATGCAGGGTAGCCAGCCTCTCAGTCACAAAGGCAGCCACTTCATGCATGGTCCTTCCTGAGACCAGGACAGCCAGATCGTAGCCACCGGAGACGAGGTAAGCCGAACGTACCTCGGGGAAACGGTAGATGCGCTCAGCTATGGCATTGAAGCCCACGTCCATCTGCGGCTGTACCCTCACTTCGATCAACGCCAGCACCTGCTCCTCTCCAAGCTTCTCCCAGTTAATCATCGTACTATACTTCACGATGGTCCGGTCTTTTTCCGCTTTCTCTATAATGCTCTTGACCTCAGCCTGGGACATGCCAGTCATGGTAGCAATCTGCCCCGGCGTCACCCGGGCATCCTTTTCTAGAATTTCAAATATCTTCTTCATCCCTCGCTCCTTCTCGCCGGGATCGATAACCGACCACTCGTCCTGCTGTTCATTATAGCAAAGTTCGAAGAACTTGTTGTCTTCAGTGCTAACCCTGAAGTGCTTCGCCTCTGGCTCCCGCCACTCCTTCTCCACCGCCTTTACCCTGTAGGCTACATTCTGCCACACAAAGGACGTGGGGCGCACAGCATAGGTATGTCCGGAGTAGCAGTGGACCTCGACCCCCTTCATTTTGTGCTCTCCTCCGTCATCTCCAGGGCGTCCACAGGGCAGTAATCGACACAGATAAGACAGTCGGTGCAGCGCTCTTTGTCTATGGCGCAGACGCCCCAGGCTGCCAGCGCCTCGCTGGGGCAGAAGGAGATGCACAGGCCACAGCCGACACACCTATCTTCGTTGACTACCAGCACAACGCACTTCCTTTTTTGGATCAAGCAGCACCGGGCTTCATCTGCTGCTTGATGTCATCCACCACTATGCGGGCGCTTTGAGCGCAGCCAGGAAGGCCGAGGGGCACCAGCGGCGCTACGCCATCGCCAACATTATACAGGTTTTCCACTGGAGTCTTCTGAGAGATAGCTCCAGGCAGGGCACGGTACATTGGCCAGTCCTTCTGCCAGTAGCTGACATGCAGGATTTCAGCCTCTCTGTCGAAGCGCGGGATGGCCTCCCTCAAGTCCTGCACTACCATGTCTATTTCTTTCTTTGGATCCAGGGGAAGGAAGGACGAATCCGGAGTAGCCCACGCTTGCAGCAGGTGCCTTTCCTGAGGCGCATATTCTGGATAAACCAGGCTGGTGCACATCACGCTGACTTGCCTGCGGCCTTCGGGGAGAAACGTAACACCCCGGAAATCCACCAGCGGACTGTTGCTGGAGATGGCCAGCCCAATGTAGGACAGCGGCAGTACCTTCTCCCGCAGTTCCTTCAGATATCCTTTCTCAAAATTTCCTCTCCCTGACAGATCCACTGTCTGGTGAGGGCCAACGTCGCTGATAACGGCGTTGGCGGCTATTTCTATCTGGTCTGCTCCTCGCTCTATCACTATTCCCTTAGTCATCCCCTCCTCCGCAATGATGCGCTTCGCGCGGCAGCCAGTCCAGACCCGGCTGCCTTTTGCCTCAATTGCCTTGACCAATTGGTTCATTAGCTCCAGGAACCCCTGCGGTGGAGCGCCGGCTGTTGCCCCGCCGCCCAGTTTGAGCTGTCGCACGAACTCACTGGCAGGCATATCACAGAAGTTGACGCACTGATAGGTAGAGAGCCCGCGGAATACAGCCAGCACCTTATCGTTCTGAGTGTACTGAAGAAGCCAATCGCGGATTGATATGGAAGCGGAAGGCTCATTCCAGGCAAAAGCACGGCGGAGAGCAGCCATCACACTCTGGGTCTCCTTCTCGGAAGCAAAGTTGGAAATCAGCCCCCTCAGTCCGCCCTTCTTGGCCATGACGTAGTCCTTCCCGCCAATGCGGAAACAAAGGTCGATGGGGAAGGGGCGCACCGGGAAATCGGCCCCGACCTCCTTGAATATGCCTTCCACCACTCCTCCCGTCTCCACATACAGCGAACCAGTGGGCAGGGTGAAGCCCTTATAACTGAAGGAAGACGCTCTGCCGCCCACGAAGGGCAGTTTCTCGACGACGAGCGTTCTGTAACCATGGTGCACCAGGAGTGCTGCGGCACATAACCCCCCCATGCCAGCGCCGATGACGGCTACGTCGTACTTCTGTTGCTTCACCGCTGCCTCCAAAGCTATGCAGCCAGGCTCACGGTCTGACAATCAGCCTTATCCGATGATTGTCCCACAATCGAGTTCCTAGCTCGCTATCTAGCCAGTGCTTACGTACATCGCTATCTGATCTGTCAAGGACAAAGACGATGCCGTAGGAGTATTGCAGGGAGTAGATCACTGTCCGTCCGATGGCATCCACTACCGGAGTGGCTATACCATCTTCCCTGTTGGCCAGCCTTATCTCTATGGCCACGGTCGGCAGCCCTCCTACCTCTACGGCTATGTCCGGATATAGGTCTGCCCCGTAAGCCCAAACAGGCTTGATTTTCCCCCGGTCTTTTCCTTCTACCGAAACCGAGGCGAACCCTCCCAGTTGGCTGTCAAAGTATTCTGTAACCAGGTCACCCACTTCTGCCAGCAAATCATTCTCATCATCATAGTCCTCAAACTGCGTGTCGGCCAGCTTTTCACATAGCCCGTCAATGGTCTCGGTGGCTTCAAAGCTTTCTAGCATAGTTAAGATTCCCTCCTCCTCTTATTCAATATTCTGTCTGTCTTCTCTGGCTAAGAGTGCTAATCAAAAGCCTAGCATTTCTTGGGCTGCGTCTCAACAGGGTTACAATTCTTTCCTTAGACGTGCATATATTCCCTTCAAATCTCTCTCAAAATCCTCCATGTCATACTGTGCTGCTATCTTTCTTTGTCTCAAGTATTCCATCATCTCCCTGACCGACACTCCTGCCTCCTCTGCTGCTCTGGCCAGCGTTACCTGGTTCTGTTGGTAACGCCTGGCCGCATATTGCAGCTTCCACTCATGCAGCCCTGTGTATAGCAATTGACGCACGGCTGTAGACCGATCCACGTGCTCTACTTCCTCCAGTTTTCTCAAATCAGCCACCAAGTCGGGTGGCACCCTTGAGGCTATCAATTCCTCCTTTTTCATTCGTTACTCACCTCCCTTGCTCTCCTAATTATGCCAGCCACAAGCTCTGGCGAAATCCACGCCACTTTGCCAAGTTTCTCCAGAAGTTCCAAAAGCTTCTCGTAGCTCAGCAAGCTATGAACGAAGGCCTCGTAAAGTATGCCGGCTGTCCCTATATGATCTATATCCAGCCCTACTGCCAAGACTCTGGCATTCTTGTCATCCAGTATAGCCAAAGCCTTTCGCCTCTTGGCAATAGCTAATACTTCTGCTTCCCCCGAACCGGCTCCCTCTGCCTTCAGTTGCTGCACCAGCATCCTTTCCGCTGCCGACAACCTCACCTTAGTGAAGCGAAGCTCCTGGATAGCTTTTTCTAGATACGCCGCGTCGCTGGCACCCCTTGCCTTCCCTTTCGTAATCGCTTCATCCCATACCCACGGCGTTATCATAACTCTGCCGTACAGCTTGGGCAGTAGGTTCACCTCCTCTATCTTCCCCAGAGCGATCAAGGGAGAAGCATCGGGCACTACTAACATCGCCATACTTTGATCCTGCGAGTATCTAATGTTAACATTTATCAGTTATGTTTACAAGACCAGAGCAGTTACCATATGACCGTGTACTGCAGGGGGCAAGTCTTCAATCAATCCTTTAGCGTGGCGATGGTGGGACGTAACGCCACAAGCGCTAAAGTGCCGGCCTCCTCTTGTGCCAGTCGGTAGCCTGTTCGTAGGCGAAGGCGACCCGCAGCAGTGCTTCCTCGCTTAGTGGCTTACCGATAATCTGCATTCCCACAGGTAGCCCTTCAACGAAGCCGGCGGGAACAGAAAGGGCGGGAACGCCCGCAATGTTTATTGGTAATGTACAGACATCGCTGAGATACATTTGAAGCGGGTCGTCCACCTTCTCGCCGATTTTGAAAGGCACAGTGGGCGAAATAGGGGTGACCAGAGCGTCGAACTTCTCGAAGGCCTGGTCAAACTCCCGCCTTATCAGAGTACGTACCTTCTGCGCCTTGAGGTAATAGGCATCATAGTAGCCCGCTGAAAGGGCATAGGTGCCGAGCATGATGCGCCTCTTGACCTCAGGCCCGAACCCCTGTTGCTTGGTCTTCTCCATGGCATCCCACATGCTCTCCGCCACCCGGGCGGAGAAGCCATACTTCACCCCATCGTAGCGGGCCAGATTAGCCGAGGCCTCGGAGGGGGCAATAATGTAGTAAGCCGCCAGGCCATAGCGGGTACTGGGTAGAGATACCTCCCAGTCTATCTCTGCTCCCAGCTCTGCCAGCTTGGTGATAGCGGAGCGGATGGCCTCTGCCACGCCTTTCTGCATTCCCTCCACGAAATACTCCCGAGGCACCCCCAGGCGCAGCCGTCGCAGGTCTGGTATGAGCGACCCGGTGTAGTCTGGTGGGGGGTGAGGCAGAGAGGTTGAATCTCTGGGATCATGGCCAGAGATGGCGTTCATCACCAGGGCACAGTCAGTCACATCTTTGGTCAGAGGCCCAATCTGATCCAGAGAGCTGGCAAAAGCCACCAGCCCATACCTGGATACCCGACCGTAGGTTGGCTTGAGGCCCACGACGCTGCAAAATCCGGCTGGCTGGCGGATGCTGCCGCCGGTGTCGGAGCCGAGCGCGTACATGGCCTCGTCTGCCGCCACAGATACTGTAGAGCCGCCGCTGCTGCCGCCGGGAACGCGAGTCAGATCCCAGGGGTTATGAGAGGGGAAGAAGGCGGAGTGCTCGGTGGAAGACCCCATGGCAAACTCGTCCATGTTTCCCTTACCTAACATAACCATGCCGCAGGCATTCAGCCTCATAACTACTGTGGCGTTGTAAGGCGGGATGAAATTCTCCAGCATCTTCGAGCTACAGGTAGTGCGTATCCCCTTGGTGCAGATGTTATCCTTGATTACCGCCGGAATGCCGGTGAGGGGCGACCCATCGCCTTGACTTAGCCTCTGGTCGGCTTCCTTTGCCTGCTGCAAGGCCAGGGCATCGCTAACAGTCACAAAAGCGCGCACCTTGTCGTCTACTTTTTTGATGCGATCAAGGCATGCCTGGGTAAGCTCAACGGAGGAGATTTCGTGGCGCTTGAGCAACTGAGCCGCCTCGTGGATCGTCAGCCGGCACAGGTCCATTCTTAACTACTCAAGCACCGCCCGCACCTTGAAAAAGTCATCCTCGCGGTTGGGGGCATTGGCCAGTATCTGGTCTGCGGGCAAGGATGGCCCAGCCTCGTCCTCCCTGAGCACATTCTCCAGGGCGATGGAGTGTGCCGTGGGGGGCACATCAGTGGTATCCACCTGCTGGAGTATCTCGAAGTTCTCCAGGATGTTAGATAGCTGCTCCCTGAGCCTCTCCACCTCGTCCTCATCAAGTCCTAAACGGGCAAGGAGCGCCAGATGCTTCACTTCTTCGCGACTCAGTTTCATTTCGTGGTGATTCCTCCCAAAGCAGGCCTATTCCTGCCCAAGTGGGCTTCATTATATCATTCGTCATCGTCTCTAGGCAATTGGGGTGGGCCTTGGCTGTTTTATGTCTAGGCCAGCGTGCTATAATGCCTCAGGTGACTCCCTGTGTTAGTCTCCATAATGGGTAACGGGAGCGCCCTGAACTGTTTTCCCTCTTGGAAAGGGTAGATAGATGAGAACGAGAATAACCGAACTGATGGGAATAAGGCACCCTATTATTCAGGCACCGGCCAGCCCGTCGGCAGGGCCCCGTCTGGTGGCGACGGTGTCTAATGCTGGCGGCCTGGGCATTCTGGCATCAGGTCGATTCATTCCTGAAGAGTTGAGGGCAGATATCAAGGCTGTCAGGGAGCAAACGGATAGGCCGTTTGGGGTGAACCTCACCGCAGGCACGCCAGGATATGAAAGACTAGCCGAGGTGATGATAGAGGAGAAGGTTCCGGTGATCTGCCACGGCAGGGGCAACCCCAAGTGGCTAATTGAGACGGCCAAAGGGCAGGGCATTACCATTTTGGCCCTGGTCGGGGCATTGAAGCATGCTGTCAGGGCAGAACAGGATGGCGCTGAGGCTGTCATCGTGTCGGGGACGGAGGCTGGGGGTCACGTCAGCCCTGTCAGCACGATCGTTCTGGTGCCCCTGATCGCCAGCAAGGTCAAGATTCCCGTGGTGGCTGCTGGAGGGTTTTGCGATGGGCGGGGGCTGGTGGCGGCCCTGGCCCTGGGGGCGGAGGGCATTGCCATGGGTACCAGGTTTGCCGTCACCCATGAGAGTGACATGCCGCCGAACGTCAAACAGCGTTACGTTGAGGCCACTGAGACTGATACCGTGGTTACGGCCGCCATCACCGGCACGGGCCTGAGGGTGTTGCGCAATAAGCTGACCGATATGCTGGAGGGAGGGCAGAAGCTTTCCTGGCGAGAAAAGATATCCAGTACCTTGGAGACCAGAAAGATGTTAGGGGTTTCCTGGTGGCAGTTCATTATCGGCGGCTTCAGGATGAGGAAGGCTTACGAGGCCTCCTTCTCAGAGTTGGGCCAACTGGCGGCGGGCGCTAAGAGGGTAGAGCAGGCCTTTGTTTACGGTGACGCCGAATTTGGAGCGATACCTGCCGGTCAGGTCTGCGGCAGAATAGAGGACATACTTAGCGCCAGGGAGGTGGTGGAGCGGACCATGGCTGAGGCTGAGGCCATTCTGGAGTCCTTGAAGGAGAAGCGGTAATCCCCCAAAGGGCCGCTATCTTGAAGGCTCGATAGGGCGCAACCTGTGAGGGAGGACTTCGCTCTTGTGAGGAGGGTACCAGGTTTTGGCCGTAGACCTTTCTTGTCCCCTCCGTATGGATTTGCGGGATTTCTCTACCGCCTCAGCATGGGGAGCTCCCAACCACAATTTCAAGCAATCTTAGTCTTCCCTGGATTCTTTCTTGAAGAACTTGTCGATATCATCCAGGATTTTTTTCTTGTCTTCCTCGGTTATCGGCCCTGGCTCAGTCGGCTTGGCATAGGGCACGTACTTCAGTTTGTCGAGTTGCTCCCTTATCTGTTCCGGAAATCCCTTATACAGCGCCTCAATCTCTTCTTCGCTGTGTTCAGCAAACGCAGCGATTCCTTCCATCGGGATGCTAAGCTCCAGAACAGCGCTTAGCACCTCCAGCACCGACTTCGATGCCTTTGGATAGGGAAGGGGGAGTCCTTGAAGATAGACTGGTACTTCACCCATGAGGCAGATGCCCTCTAGCCCCTTTTTCTTGGCCACGCCTAACAACAGCCCGTTCAAACCAGTGATACTTCCCTGTCCACCTCTCCCCTCAATGTCTGACATCAGTATTGTGTTTTCGTAGCTTCTCACTTCGGCGATCAGCTTTTCACTGTTTGGCACTGCCCAGACCTTTGGCCTGGAGGTGTGATGGATTGGTGCCACAGCCGCTCCCGAAGTATAGACCCTTCGGCATCCAAACTTGAGGGCCACATCCAAAACAAGGTTGGCCATCTGGTAAGCCTTCGGTCCTTCGGCATAAGCTCTGCCCCCTTCGGTCGGCTGTTCTTCTCCTACAAAAAACAGCAAGTCTCTTCTCTCGGTTCTCTTGAAATAGAATTTGCTGCTGGGAAACTCCAGGCCCTTCAGTTCCCCGTCTCTGATCAGCACTTTACTGGGGTAGAAAAAGTCCCAGCCCTCTATCTCCCCCAGTTCCTCCGCCGCTACCATTCCCCGCAAGGTATCAACCGCTATGATGCCAATGTTGCCGATTCCGGGCCAGCTTGCGATCAAAACCGGCTTGTCCAGCTTTGGTTCTTTGTAAAGCCTGATTCCCACTACTTGGCCTCTCGTCTTAACCTTTCAATGGCCCGGGCAAACTCTTGGTTATATCGATTCTCATGACTGGCCACGAATCTCTTCCATTCCGGGCTAATCTTAACCGCCTCGTCCACAGTCAATTGCACCACTACCGTCGCCTGACCCTGCTTCACCTGATGCATTCTTAGTTGTGGATTTCTCTCTACCTGTGACTTCAGGCTATTGTAGGCCTTTTCCATCTCGTCTCTGTATTTTGTTTGCAGACTCTTAATAGAGTTCAGACTTTGCTCCAGCATGGCAGTATTCCGGTGTTCCTTAAGCGACTCTATAGCCAGAAGCCCGTCTCTCCGCTTCTGGAATTCCGCTTCAGCGCTTCCCAGGCTAAGGGAGTCCATCAGCTTCACCTGGGCTTCTTTGAGTAGATAACCTTTGCCTCTATCTTGGTAGTCTTTCAATTCTTTCCACAAACCCTCCGCACTGAGCTCGCCCTTGTAGAATTGTGATAGGAGAGAAGTCATTCGATCCAGGTCTTTCATCCTTTCCTTTTCTTCCGGAGTGACCTCGCCAATTCTGGCCAGCTTCTCTCTCATTATTGGTGGAAGATTCGATTCCCAGTCTGCCATTTTGCCACTCCTGCTACTGCCGATTTGCCTTCTTTACTAACCCGAATCCTTCTGGTCATGGCTGCTCTGACTTTGAGGCTCGCTTTCGCGGTTCCTGACCCAGCGCTTGATTTCGTCCAGGACGGGTGGGGCAACATAGAACACCTGTATGTCCGGCGGAAATACAACCTGGTGGCCTTCCCACATCAACAAGACGCCAGTCTCACTGCCTCCCAGCGTTTCGTCTATCTGCTTCGCTATGTATTCGTTTCTCTTCTTCTGCGCTTCCAAGTAGAACCCATAAATGGTGTTGATTGATTTTTGGCTTTGCAGGCCGACGGCTAAACATTTGCTCCAGTCCATAAACTCGGTTAGCAGTTCGCCATCCTCGATTAACTCAAGCTTGGCGCCTTTCTCCAACCTAGCCTTGGCCAATTGATAGCTGCCCTTGTTCAACTCCTCAATAGCTCTGGCCCCATCTTCGCCGCCGACAGGTACTAATTCATGATACACTCTGGTCACACTACCGAGTTTCATTTCCAGGTTAGTCACATGAGCCTCGACTTGATCCCAGTACCTGTTGACTTTTTCCAATAGATCGACCTGCGGTTCTCTGGGAAGGAAGACCAGGGGCACGAAGAACAGCTTCCTCCCTGGCTTATAGTCTTCAACCAGTGGCTTCTCTATTCTTCCCAGTTCTTCTGACACGTTATCCCTTCGCTCTTATCCTCTATCAAGGCCTGACAGCCGGCCACTTCTTGTAGAAGCCATCAGCCTTGAGCTTTTCGTACTGCTCTAGCCCTTCAGGAGTGGGCTCATAGCAGTACAGGGACAGTTTCCCCGGTTGTCGTTGTATCAACCGTGCGGAAAGCAGTGCCTTGAGCGCCGCCTCGCCCAAATAGCCGATGAGGTGCAGCCTGTGGTCCGGTACTGGCTGAGCGGTCCTCTGATATTCCAGGCAAATATCGCCCAGAAGGTGTGCAGGATCTTCTTTCAAGCTTTTGACTACCTGCTTTATGACTTCTGTATTCTCGACCAGGGTAGCAAAGTCATCAATAGCGCCCAATTATGATTCACCCCTTTTGCTTGATGAGGGGCGCTCGTGCTGCCAGCAGGAATATTCCCCAATAGCCGTGGCATCAGGCTGAAGTCCCTTGCCCAAGCCAGGCTCTCCCTCACAATTATTTATCTCCAGCTATCTCGATTCTATCACAAACTCGACCCCCACTAAATCCCGCCGATGAAAGCAGTGAGCAACGGGCTTGAAAGGGAGCCAGGTGTAAGGATCAAGCTTCAGCTCGATCCAAGGAGACAATGAGTGAGGCATGAAGATAAAGAGACCCAGGGCGGATAGACCTGAAGAGTCTGTCTCAAAAATACCGTCCAGGGGATTCACGATAGGTTGAGGAAGCGGTAGAATAGGAGCAATGTTAGTGGAGGTAAGAGATATATGCCGCTACGCCCGTTTAGTCGCTGTCAGACCTGGT
>VGOE01000038.1 GCA_016876035.1 Chloroflexota bacterium | reverse complement strand
CATTGGCCCGACAAGAGAGCCGCCATAGGTTATTTTGCACTGGATAGCACCAAGGTCATCTTTTGTGGCAACATGATAGCACGATTGTTGGTAATGATTTGTCACAGTCCTTTCTGAGACAGGCTCTTCAGCTCGATCCGGAGAACAGCCACCGGGGCGTGAATCGCAGTAGGACAGCCACCGGGGCGTGAGTTGGCGAAAACCCCGGAGCGGATAGACCTGAAGGTCTATCCCTACATTGGCTATTCCACAAATTGCTCGAACAGCTAGCCGCAGTCTTGGCTTATAGCCTCGTAGAGGAATGAAACCCACCCCACCATTAGGCGGGTAGGTCGGCTGACGTCAGCCGACCTACCCCCGCGGGATGAAAGCGGCGGCCAAGGTTGACAACCGGCCTCCAGTTGTGACATACATGTACAGATTTGATCACCACTGGCCTCCAGCACCATAAACACAGGAGGCTGCTGTTTCTCAGGGGGGCACTTCAGTTCAACACGCAACACTATTCAAGTAAAGGAGAGCGTCCCAGTCTGGCACAAGAAAACATGACCTGGAGGCTGTCATGAGTATTTCCCAAGGTTCAGGAGAAAGAAGACTAAATCTTGCTATCTGGATAGTAATCAGTCTGTTGATTATAGCCCTCGTAGCCGGTGGGGCTGTGCTTATCTCCAGACACGTCGGCGGCGGCAGCGGAGGAAATATTGAGGTGATTCTTCCGGCCCATTCACAAGCAGAGGTGGAGGTGTATCTGAGTGGGGCTGTAACCAGCGAAGGCATCTACACCTTTAGCCAGGATAGCAGTCTGAAGGACGTCCTCCAGCGAGCTGGCATAGTGGGGGAGGGGTCGGATCCAATCAAGGTTAAGATTCGTGTCCTCGATACCTATGAGGACCCCTTCGCTGAAGAGGAGCAGGGAACGAAGACCAACATCAATACCGCCTCTGCCGCACAGCTTGAGCTTCTGAAGGGTATTGGGCCAGTCAAGGCTCAGGCTATCATCAATTACCGTAACGAGCATGGCTTCTTCCGCTCCGTGGACGAATTGCTCAATGTGCCGGGCATCGGCCCTAAGACGCTTGCAGCCATTAGAGATCAAGTGACGGTGGTAGATTAGGCTTGTTCGAACGCAGAGAGGTGCGGTTTATTCCAATCAGCAAAGAATGTGAGCGAGTTTCCGTCGCAAGTTTTTGTAATCCGTCGAGGAAATAGCGGATGAGGCTTATCGCGCTCAGCGTGGCCTGGGTGGGTGGTGTTTACCTTGGCTCGCTGGTGTTACCGCCTCTGTACGTTTTCCTGTTAGCCTTTTTCCTGGGTTCGCTGATCGCTCTGTTGTGGCGCAGGGGGCCCGTCTTTCTCTGGATGGGTCTCTGCCTTATCGTTCTATTTGCCGGTATTGGCTGTTATCACTGGCGGGTCAGCGATACCACCATCCAGTCCCTTAACGACTCCGGGCAGGTAGAAATAAAGGGCGAGGTAATCAATGACCCGCCTCAGGAGGGCGGCAATGCCAGACTAAGCCTTTCTGCTCGAGAGATAAAGACAAACGGCGACTGGCAGGAAGTGTCCGGCAAGGTCTTGATTTATACCAGAGCCTTCCCTTCTTATAGCCTGGGTGACTGGATCAAGGTAAGCGGGGAACTGCGATCGCCCGCCGCGGTTGGAAGTCCAGACTATAGAGACTACCTTGCGCGGCATGGCTTTCGCTCCACAATGTCCTATCCCGAAATAGAGTTTATGCAAAGGGGATGGCTTCCCAGCGCCAGGAACCGCCTGTCTGACTCGCTTTCCGAGGCCTTGCCTGAACCTCAGGCCTCTTTGGCTCAGGCCCTTCTCCTGGGCATCCGCAGCCACCTTCCCGACAGTCTGGTTGATAGCTTCCGCAGTTCAGGCACCGCTCATCTGGTGGCCATCTCAGGGCTACACGTTGCCATGCTGGCTGGCGTTGTCCTCAGCGGCGCAGCGTGGGTCTTCGGCCGGAGGCGCCCGACCTATCTGGTCATCACTTTTGCTATGGTTTGGATTTACGCTCTACTTACGGGGATGCAGCCCCCTGTTTTTCGAGCAGCTATCATGTTCAGCCTTCTCCTAACCGCTTTGTGGTTAGGCAGACCGCGCAGCGCCATGCCCGCCATTGCCCTTGCCGCAGCGATAATGGTGGGTATCGATCCTTCCCTTCTCCGCAATGTTTCCTTCCAACTGAGTTTTGTGTCCGTAGCTGGCATTGCGCTACTTCTTCCGCATTTTGAAGAGATGTGGCAAAGGGTAAGAGCGTCCACGCTGGAAGCAAGGGCATCTGTATTGACGTTCAGCCGGCCCGTCGCGCAAAGCCTGATGGTCAGCCTGGCAGCCACCATTGCTGTCTATCCCCTCATTGCTTATTACTTCGGCTATGTTTCTGTGGTAGGCCTTCCGGCCACCTTTTTTGCTTTGGTGGCTTTGCCCGGAGCTATTGTTCTGGCACTTGTCGCTGCTGTGCTTGGCCTTTTTGCCCCTCCACTGGCCTGGGTGGTGGGTTGGGTGGCCTGGCTTTTTCTCAGCTATATAATAAAGGTGGTGGAAGGCTTCGGCGATCTGTCCTTTGCCTCATATCGTATCTGGTCTGTAAGCGCCATAGCGGTGTGGGCCTACTACGGAGTCCTGGTAGCTATAATTTCCAGAAAGCCTTTAGTCAAGGTTATGTCCAGTCCTGTGTCCTGGATGCGAGAAAAAGTAAACCATCTGCCCCGGTTATTCTATCGGCCTCCAAAGAAGTGGGTGGTTGTTCCACTTCTGTTGGCGGTTGCCCTGGTGTGGCTGGCGGTGCCGGCTGCTTCGAAGACTGGGAAGCTTGAGGTCAGCTTCCTGGACGTGGGTCAAGGAGATGCTATCTTGATCCAGACGCCTTCCGGCCGGCAGATCCTCGTTGATGGTGGGCCGGACGCAGATAAGGTATGCCTCGAGTTGGGGAAGGAGTTGCCTTTCTGGGACAGAAGCCTCGACCTGGTTTTGCTGACCCATGCTGATGATGACCATATCCTGGGGTTGCTGGAAGTGTTGCGTCGTTACAAGGTGAAGCAAGTGGTGGAGCCAGGTTTTGAGAATAACAACGCAGCCTATGGGGAGTGGCTCAGACTGGTCAGGGACAAGAACATCACGCGGACGGTGACCAAGGCCGGACAGCGGATTGAACTGGGCAACGGAATAAGGATGGAGATACTGAATCCTCAGGAAAACTTTGTGAAAGGTAGTGACCAGGATGTGAACAACAATTCTGTAGTGGTTCGCCTGGTCTGGAAGGAAGTGAGCTTCCTTCTGACCGGCGATATCGGCTATGAGGCCGAACGACAGATGCTTTATAAGGGGGCTACGCTGGATTCCACCGTTCTCAAGGTAGCCCATCACGGCAGTGCCGACTCTACTTCGCTGCACTTCCTGGCAGCGGTTGATCCTCAAATGGCAGTTGTATGCGTGGGTGCTAACAACCCATTTGGACATCCCAGCCGTGAGGTGATGGAGAGGTTGGAGAAGCAGGTTACGGCGGGCATGCTCTACCTGACGTCGGAGGGTAGCGTCAAGTTCACCACGGACGGCAAGAGGTTGTGGGTGGACAGGATGGGATGACGCTTTGGATACCTGGCATTCACGTGGTAGAATAACCCAGGGCGCAAGACTGGAAGTAGCGAAATCACGAAATCGGGAAAGATAAGGCCGATAGTCAGTAGATTATTGAGGAGGTAAGAAAAGTGGTCAAGCAGACCAAGGTGCCTAAGCGGTGGGACATAGAGGTCGATCTGGTATCGGTGGGTTCAAGCAGTGGCGGGTTGGCTGCTGCCATCGTCAGTCACGATCTAGGCCTAAGCACCGCCTTGCTGGAAAAGTCAGACTTTCTAGGAGGAGGCACGGCCCTGTCAGGGGGCGTGCTGTGGATACCGTGCAACCACCATATGCTGGAGCAGGGTTTGGCTGATTCCAGGGAGGACGCGCTGACATACATACGAGGCCTGAGCCAGGGACGCCATGATGAAGAGCAATTAGCTGCTTACCTGGACAACGGGCCGGCGGTGATCCGCTATATGGAAAAGCATACCCCTCTGAAGCTGACGATTGAAGCTAGCCCTGACTATTATGCGGACCTGCCTGGGGGGAAGGCACGAGGCCGCCAGCTTTATCCAGACCCAGATACCATGATACCCATGCTGACAGAGGCGGAAGAGAAATATCCTTTGCTGGCCAAGGTGCGGCGTGACCCCGTTCCCTTCTACATAGGCGTGCGTGATGCCTGGGCTGAGGGGCGGGGCATCATCGGCCCTCTGGTAATGGCCTGTGTTGATCGCGGGATCAACATACTCACCGGCACCAGGGCCAGACAGTTGATAGTACAGGGCGGTAGGATCATAGGCGTGCGTGCCGAGCGCGAAGGTAAAGACCTTTTCGTCAAGGGCAGAAAAGGGGTCTTGCTGGCAACCGGGGGGTATGAATGGAACAACGAGATGAACAAGAGGTTCATGAACGCTCCCGCTTTGCATCCGATGACACCACCCTCCAATGAAGGAGATGGTCAGATCATGGGCATGGAGCTTGGCGCTGCCATTGCTCTGATGGATCACTCTATTTATCAGCCCACTTTGTCTGTCCAGGGAGAGGAGAACGAGGGCAAACCCCTTTACCGCGGCATCTCCTACGGTTATCCGGGTAATATTCTGGTGAACCGCTACGGCAAGCGGTGTTGCAACGAGGCCTTCTATCCCGACATAGGCAGGGCCATTGTCGCCTATGACAAGGTCAACTCTCGGTTGGCCAACATGCCCCTGTTCTGGATAGCCGATCAAGACAGCACAGATCGTACCGGTATGGGCATGCTGGCTACCATAACAAAGAACCCCGACTGGCTTCACCGGGCTGACACCTTGCCGGAACTAGCTGAGCAGTTGGGTCTCCCAGGCGATAGCCTGGTGGAGACGGCGGAAAGGTTCAACAGGTTTGCCCTGGAGGGGCGTGATCCAGATTTTCATCGCGGCGAAACCACCTACCAGCTCTACTGGGGCAATAGAATGTTTGATGGACACAAACCCAATCCCACCCTGGGCCCCCTGGAGAAGCCCCCCTTCTATGGTGTAGTGCTTCGTGCTGGCTCAGTGGGCAATCTGGGAGGGCTGGTGGTTGACAATAATGCTCAGGTGATTGACGTTCGCGGGGAGGTCATCCCCGGCCTGTACGGCACCAGCAATGCGTCTGCGCTGCTGTCCCATGGCTTTACCTACACCAGCGGCTCCTGCCAGGGTAAGAGCCTTATTTTTGGCTACCTTGCTGCCCGGCACATGGCCAGGGACTGGTAAGACATCCGATAGTGTAGCTATCTGCTCTCCATATCTATAAAATCTAGCCTGAAGGCGGAAAGCGTGCCCATGGAGCAAGCACAGGCTTCCGAAGCGTTGTTGGAGGGATACCGTGGTCTGGATCTCACTGATGAGAGAGGGCTGTTGTGTGGCCGCATTCTAGCTGACCTTGGTGCAGAAGTAGTCAAAGTCGAGAGGCCCCGGGGTGACCCGGCCAGAAACATCGGCCCTTTCTACCAGGACATACCGCATCCGGAGCGCAGTCTCTTCTGGTTGGCCTACAACGTCAATAAGAAAGGCATAACCCTTGATATCCAAACACGGGACGGCCAGGAACTATTCCTGCGACTGGTCACGAAGTTTGACTTCGTCCTGGAATCGTACTCGACTGGCTATCTTGAGGGTCTCGGCCTGGGTTATTCCAGGCTGAAAGAGATCAATCCGGGACTGGTGTTTACCTCTATCACCCCCTTTGGCGGCAGTGGCCCCTATCGGGATCATAAAGCCACTGACATTACGCTCATGGCCATGGGGGGTTACATGTACATGACAGGGGAACCTGATCGGCCCCCACTGCGTATCAGTTGCGATCAGGCTTATCTGCATGCTGCCAGTGAGGCGGCTGTCGCTACACTGGTGGCTCTCTACCAAAGGGGATCGAGTGGCCAGGGACAACACATAGACGTTTCAGCCCGGGCCAGCCTCATAGCTAGCACCGCTAATGCTGTACCCTTCTGGGAGATGAACAGGGTAATCCTGAAACGTGCGGGGCCGTATCGGGCTGGCCTTACGTCAGCAAAGCAACGGCAGCTATGGGAATGCAGGGACGGGTGTGTGATATTCTACTTCGCTGGTGGAGCTTTTGGTGCTAAAGGTAATACTGCCCTGGCAGCCTGGCTGGACAGCGAAGGGCTGGCTGATGACTTTGTAAGATCGATGAACTGGGAAGAGTTTGACATGGCCACTGCCACTGAGGAGGTAGAAGACCATCTGGAGGCGCTGGTGTCTTCGCTATTCCGACGCTACAAGGCTGGCGAGTTATACGAACAGGCTATGAGTCGCGGGCTGACGCTTTGCCCGGTGTTGACTCCCGGCGAGATAGTGCAGAACCAGCAACTGAAAGCCAGAGGCTACTGGGTGAAGGTCAGGCATGATGACCTGGACGAAAGTTTCAGCTATCCTGGCCCGTTTGCTAAGAGTTCGGCCATGTCCTTTCGCTATCGTCGCGCTCCCCGGATAGGTGAGCACAACAGAGAGGTCTATCAGGATGAACTGGGCCTTTCCAGCCAGCAACTGGTGGCACTGAAGCAAGCCGGAGCGATCTGATTTCCCTGGCGGAAGAGAGATGCAACAGCAGCCTTTTGAGGGAGTGAAAGTGCTTGATTTCTCCTGGGGCGTGGCCGGCCCTCTGGTCACCAAGTACCTGGCTGACTATGGGGCAACAGTGGTCAGGGTGGAATCCCCACAAAGGCCCTGCGGCACCAGGGTATCACCACCTTTCAAAGATAATATCCCGGGGGTTGACCGTGCTGGGTATTACGCTTTCTTCAATGCCAACAAGTACAGCCTCAGTCTGGATATGAACCATCCCAGGGCAAGAGAGATGGCCAGGAGACTGGTTGCCTGGGCAGACGTGATAGTGGAAAGCTACTCTCCGGGGACGATGGAGAGGTGGGGGCTGGACTATGAAAGCGTGAGAAAGATCAAATCCGACATAATTATGTTGAGCGCTTCCAGTCAAGGCCAGGACGGCCCCCATGCCAGCTTCAGCGCCTTCGGCATTCCCCTGACTGGTCTGGCCGGTTTTGCTCACTTCACCGGTTGGCCGGACGGTAGCTGCCTGCCTTTGCCCTCGGCTTATTCCGATTTCATCAGTCCTCGGTTTGCGGCGGCAACTCTGATTGCCGCCCTGGACTACAGACGGCGTACCGGAAAAGGGCAATATATCGATTGCTCCCAGTTGGAAGCCAGCATTCATTTCCTGGCTCCTGCTATGCTGGACTATACCTTCAACAGGCGTCAAGGAGAGAGATTGGGAAATGCCTCCCCCTACGCTTGTCCCCATGGCGTTTTCCGTTGCCAGGGAGAGGATAGGTGGTGTGCCATCGCTGTCTTCAGCGAGGAGGAGTGGCAGGCCCTGTGCCAGCTCTGCAACCCCGATTGGAGTCAAGATTCGAGATTTTCCACTTTGTTGAGTCGGACGAGAAATGAGGCTGAGTTGAACACACTGATAGAGGAGTGGACGGTCAATTTCACCGCCGAGGAGGTAATGGCCAAGATGCAGTCCAGGGGCATCCCGGCCGGCGTGGTGCAGAATGCCAGAGACCTGTGCCTTGACCCTCAGTTGAGGAAGCGGGGATACTTCTGGAAGCTGGACCATCACGTTCTGGATCCCTTTCTTCACCTGGGCCAGCCGTCGCGGCTATCCGAAACACCAGCCAGACCTAATATGTCTGCTCCGTGTCTAGGGCAGCATACGGAGCATGTTTGTACCCGGTTACTAGGTATGTCAGATGAAGAATTCCTGGAGCTATTTCAGGCGGGTGTTTTTGGCTAATGCGGTTGCTTTGAAGATCATGCTGTGAATGGATTGGACTCTTACTTACTGCCGACTGAACTTTGCGATTTTGACAAGGATCCATCAGTCCGAGACAAAGCTGTTGAGTTGGCTCGGGACTGCGAGTATGACCGAGACAAGTTCGATCGAATCTTCCGGTTCGTGAAAGAGCTTCCCTACGGCCTCGAAGACTGGGACATCAGGGCATCAGACACGCTGAGAAAAGGATGGGGGATGTGCTGTGGCAAGACTAACCTGTTGGTGGCCATGTCTCGGGCGGTGTCGATTCCGGCCAGGTACAGGGTTTTCAGGATCAAAGCCGAGAGCCGGCTGCTGGCACAGTTGATAGAGCAAGACAAAGGGCTGGCTGGCCTGCTGGGTGATCTTCCCCGGGAGCAGGACCATCTGGGATGTGAAGTCTACCTGGATGGCGACTGGCGCAACTATGACCCTTCCCGGGATTCGGCTCTGGAGAATGGGTTGAGGCGACTGGGGATTCCGCTGGAAAGGGAGGCTGTTGCGGGCGATGATGGGGTGGTGCGGTTTACGATTCTGGCCTCGATTGATGAATGGGCCGGGAAGCGGCAGGAGGGGAGGCGGTTTCGGGAGGGGCGGGAGACGCTTTTTGACAGAGTGAATCGCCAGCTTGACCGTATCAGGCTGCTCAGCAAGGAAGCCTAAGAGAGAGCCCAATGGGTCGAGCGGCAAAGCCGATGTCCCTGATGGCCTGGTATAATATACAAGGGTAGATGGATTCAAAGCGATTGCTTATAGACGAAGGCATTTTGGTCGTGTGCTGGCCTTTTGTTTGAGGCATTGGCACTTTGCCCTCTGGTAGTGGCGATGGCTTAATGGACATGTTTGAGCACCACAGAAAACGGCAATTGAAGCACGAAGCGCCGCTGGCAGCGCGCATGCGGCCCAGAAACTTTGAGGAATTTATGGGTCAGGAGCATCTGGTAGGGGAAGAGCGGATCCTGAGGAAGAGCATTGAAGCCGACCAGTTACCTTCCATCATATTCTGGGGCCCACCGGGGAGCGGCAAGACAACCTTGGCTTACATCATCGCCAGCATTACCAAATCCCACTTCAGCCCCATATCAGCAGTGAGCGCCGGCGTAGCCGACTTGCGGCGCCTCGTAGAAGAGGCCAAGGAAAGACGGGGAATGCATCAGCAGCGCACTATCGTGTTCATTGATGAGATACATCGCTTCAACAAAGCCCAACAGGATGCCATTTTGCCCTTTGTGGAAGACGGAACGGTTACCCTTATTGGCGCTACCACCGAGAACCCCTCCTTCGAGGTCATCTCGCCTCTTCTCTCCCGCTGCCGGGTTTTCACCCTCAAGACGCTAACCGATGACCAAATTCGCCTTATCATCCAGCGAGCTTTGGCAGATGAGGAGAGGGGGCTGGGGAAGCTGAACGCTGAACTGGACACTGAGGCCTTGAAACATTTGGTAGCCATGTCGAGTGGAGATGCGCGGATAGCTCTGAACGCTCTGGAGATGGCTGCCTACACCACCCCGCCAGACCCCGACAACGAAGGAAAGAGAAAGATCTCTCTGCCTACCATGGAGGACGCTTTTCAGCACCGTGCTCTGCTGTATGACAAGGCTGGTGAAGAACACTATAACCTGATCTCTGCCTTGCATAAGTCTATCAGGGGGTCTGATCCGGATGCTGCCCTTTACTGGCTTGGCCGCATGCTGGAGGCGGGGGAGGACCCCTTGTACATCGCGCGGCGGCTGCTGCGCGCCGCCTCTGAGGATGTGGGTATGGCAGATCCTCAAGCCTTAGCTGTTGCCGTGGCTGCTCAGCAGGCGGTTCATTTCATCGGCATGCCTGAGGGTGATTTGGCCTTGGCTGAAGCAGCCGTTTATCTGGCGACTGCACCAAAGAGCAATTCCCTGTACCGGGCTTATTCCCAGGTGCGGGAAGACGTGAGGCAGACTGGTGAGCAGCCAGTGCCCTTGCACTTGCGAAACCCGGTGACTTCTCTGATGCACCAGGAAGGCTACGGCAAGGGATACAAGTACGCCCATGACTATCCCGGACACTTTGTGGAGCAGCAGAACATGCCTGACAAGCTCCGGGATAGACGTTATTACACGCCCAGCGACCAGGGCTATGAGAAGGAGGTCAAGGCCAGGATTAGAGAGTGGTGGAAAGGCCAGAAGTAAGGCAGGAGCAAGTCAAGTTCCCTGGAGCAGGCATTGAGCTTGAGGGCGTACTGCATCTGCCACGGGCGGATCGTCCTTTGCCGGCAGTGGTGGTGTGCCATCCGCACCCGCTTTACGGCGGTGATATGCACAATAATGTCGTCCTGGCCGTGTGTCAGGCCCTTGGACGAGCATCAATGGCCGCCTTTCGTTTCAACTTCCGTGGCGTGGGCAAGAGCCAGGGTGTTTATGATAACGGGGTTGGAGAGCAGACAGATTTGGTTGCTGCTCTTGCCTTCCTGGAATCGGCAAGCGGGGTTGATACCAGCAGGATAGGTCTGGCAGGTTATTCCTTCTCCACCGGCATTGCTGCCCGTGCAGCTCCCGAGAACGAGAAGGTCAGGGCTTTGGCACTTATCTCTCCTTTCTTAGCCGCTTCAGAGTGGGAGCACCTGAGAAGCTATCGCGCGCCTAAGTTATTCCTCTGCGGTACCCACGATGATTTCATTTCCTCGGAAGAGCTAAAGCGGTCGTCAGGCGGTTTGCCTGAGCCAACCAGGTGTGAGATTATCCAGAGAGCCGATCATTTCTGGTGGGGCTATGAGGGTGAAGTTGCCGAAAGGGTGGCAGCCTTCTTTCGGGCTGCCTTCTCCGGTTAGTATACTCAAAGTCGCGGAAGGATTGTACCGAGGAAGAGACAAGGAAAGGAGCTGTATGGCAAGACACCAGGCGAGGGTCAACGGTGGGCGGAAAGCCCCTGGTAAGGCATTACGCTGCCTCTTCACGCCCATAAAGATTGGCCAGCTTGAGTTAAGAAACAGGATAATCATGCCACCCATGATAGAGCGGCTGGCTGTGGACGGCATGGTCAGTGAGGCAGTAAAAGACTTCTATGCCGCTCGTGCCAGGGGGGGCGTGGCTTTGATAGTCCTGACTCCTGGGGTCATTGATGAGAGCATGGCCTCATACATTCAGTTGGGGATTTACGAAGACCGCTTTATCCCAAAACTTAAAGAGTTGACTGACCTGGTGCATGCCAGTGGTGCCGCCATAGGCATCGAATTGATGCATCTTGGACGGCAGGGCGGTGAGATCAAGGGCTACCGCCCAGTGGCCCCTTCCCCTATCCCCTGGGCGCCGCACGAGGAGGTACCCCGGGAGTTGACCATAGCTGAAATTGAGGACCTGGTGGAGAAGTTTGCCGACGGTGCTCGAAGAGCAAGAGAGGCTGGCTTTGACCTGGTGGAGCTTCATGCTTGTCATGGTTATCTGCTGAGTGGCTTTCTTTCCCCTCAGGCGAACCTGCGCCGGGACAAGTATGGCGGCGATGTCGCAGGCAGGGCCAGATTCGTGGTGGAGATTGTGCAGCGCATCAAAAAGAAGGCTGGGAGCAACTTCCCGGTGAGTTGCCGCATAAATGGCGCTGACCATGTACCCGGCGGGGTGACCGTCGACATGGCCTGCGAAACAGCCCGTCTCCTCGAGGATGCTGGCGCCGACCTCGTTGGCGTTTCATCTGGGGCCTATGGGTCCTATCCCGTTATCGTCCCACCGTATGACCAGCCACACGGCTGTAACGTTCCTCTGGCAGAGAGGGTGAAGAAAGCCGTTCGTGTGCCGGTGGCAGTTGCCGGCCGACTCGATGACCCCGGGGTAGCTGATGAGGTGCTGGCATCTGGCAAGGCTGATTTGATAGCCGTGGCCAGGGGTCTACTGGCTGATCCAGACCTGCCCAACAAGGCCTTGAGGGGAGAGTTTAACGATATCAGGAAGTGCATTGCCTGCAACGTCTGCATTGACTCAGATCCCACCGAACCCATTGCCTGCACCGTCAATGCCGAAGCAGGGAGGGAAAGAGAGATGCAGATCGTGCCCGCTCCTCGGCCCAAGAAAGTGGTGGTTATCGGTGGAGGGTTAGCTGGCCTGGAGGCGGCCAGGGTTGCTGCCCTAAGAGGGCATAAGGTAAGCCTGTTTGAGGAAGACAAAGATCTTGGGGGGCAGTGGGTATTAGCTGCTACCCCACCCCACAAGGAAGACCACAGGAAGTTTTTGAACAATCTTTGCTGGCAACTTGAGAAACTGGGTATGGACATAAACCTGGGCAAGAAAGTCACTGCGGCCACGGTGGAGGAGCTTCAGCCTGACGCGGTAATTGTGGCCACCGGGGCAATGCCTTTGGTGCCTCCCATCGCGGGCGTGAAACGGAAGGGCGTGATCACTGCCTGGGATGTGCTGCGAAAACATACGGTTGGCCAACGGGTGTTGGTGGTGGGAGGCGGCATGACCGGCCTGGAGACAGCCGAGTTTCTGGCCCAGCAGGGCAAGGAGGTTGTGGTAGTGGAGCAACTGAAGCGGGTTGGGGCTGATATGGGCGGAACAGTTCGATGGCACCTAATGAACAGGCTAAAGGGTCAGAAGGTGGAACTAATCACCTCTACGCAGGTTAAGGAGATCGGGCCTGAAGGGGCCGTAACGGTGTTGCGAAATGGTCGTGAGGAGACATTGAGAAGGTTTGATGCCACAGTCCTGGCTTGTGGTGCCAAGCCCAGAAACGAAGTGGCAGCGCAGATCGAAAGCAAGGTGAAAGAACTATACATCATTGGTGATGCCGCCAAGGCCCGCAAAGGGCTGGATGCCATACGGGAAGGCGCTGAGGTTGGGCGGAAGGTATAAAGGTGCGAAGGGGACGAGTGTGAAAAAGACAATACAATGTGTATAATAGTCAAAGTACTCCCTAGCCAATGGGCGAAGAACATAGTATAATTTATGTTGTAAGTCAAGTGCAAGAACAAGCATCTATCCAACCGGAAAAGACATATACTGCTGAAACCATTCAGGTCCTGAAGGGTCTGGAGCCTGTTCGTCGCCGCCCCGGCATGTACATTGGTGGCACGGACGAGCGCGGACTTCATCTGCTTATCCTTGAGATCGTATACAACAGCGTCGATGAGGCAGTAGCTGGCTGGGCAAACGTGGTCGACGTGACCCTCTTTGAGGATGGCCGGGTCAGGGTGGCGGACAACGGGCGGGGCATACCGGTGGAGAGACATGCCGATAGCGGAGTCTCATCGGTAGAGACGGTAATGACGATACTCCACGCCGGCGCCAAGTTCCGCTCAGGGACATACAAGGCTTCCAGCGGATTGCATGGAGTAGGAGCATCGGTGGTGAACGCCCTTTCCTCGTGGCTGAGGATAGAGGTCAAACGTGGTGGCAAGCTTTATTCACAGGAATATGTTCGGGGTATTCCTCAGGCGGGGCTGAAGATTGAGGGTGAGGCTACAGGCAGCGGAACGACCGTTATCTTTCTTCCAGACAAAGAACTTTTTGCCAACCTGAGCTACGATTTCGACTACCTGGCGCAGCGCTGCCGCGAACTAGCCTACCTTGTGCCGGGCTTGGAGATAAACCTTCACGATCTCAGGACTGACCAGGAGCTAACCTTCTACTTCGAGGGCGGCATAGCCAGTCTTGTCCAGCATCTCAATAGGAGGAAGGAGGTCCTTCATCCCAGGCCTGTTTACATGAAGAAGACGGTGGATGGCACGATTGTAGAAGTAGCCTTGCAGTATAATACGGGCTACAGTGAACTGGTGCTCACCTGTGCTAACTGCGTGAATACAGCGGATGGGGGTAGCCATCTCACCGGCTTTCGTTCTGCCCTGACACGTGGACTCAATGACTATCTTCATAAGGTCAAAGGTAACAACAAGGATAGCAGCAGGAATGACGAAATGAGTCTGACCGGGGAGGATGTCAGGGGAGGACTGACGGCTGTTGTCAGCGTGAAGGTGGATGAGCCTCAATTTGAGGGGCAGGTGAAAGCTAAGTTAGGTAATCCTGAGGTTAAGGGGCAGGTAGAGTCGGTCGTATCTGAATTGCTATCGGACTATCTTCAGGAGCATCCCAATGAAGCCAGGAGAATCCTGGAAAAGTGTCTTACGTCTGCCAGAGCACGGGAGGCAGCCCGCAGGGCAAGAGAACTCGTTTTTCGAAAAGGCTCCTTAGATGGTGGCACCCTGCCTGGCAAGCTGGCTGAATGCTCGGAGAAGGACCCATCTCTTTGTGAGCTCTTTCTGGTAGAGGGAGACTCCGCTGGAGGATCGGCCAAGCAGGGGAGAGACCGTCGGTTCCAGGCGATACTGCCGCTGAAAGGCAAGATCCTCAATGTGGAGAAGGCCTCCGCCGATAAAATGCTGGCCCACGAAGAAATACGCGCCCTGATCACCACCCTGGGGATTGGCATACTTGAGCAGGTTGACCTCTCGAAGCTGCGCTATCATCGGGTGATCATCATGACCGATGCTGATGTCGATGGCTCTCATATCCGCACCTTGCTGCTGACCTTCTTCTTCCGCAACATGGTGGACTTGATTGGCCAGGGGCACCTGTATATCGCCCAGCCGCCGCTGTATCGTATTCAGGCGGGAAAAGAGAGGCATTGGGTCTATTCGGACATCGAGAAAGAGGCCTTGCTTCAGAGGCTAGGAGACAAGAGCAGGAAGGCAGAAGTCCAGCGGTACAAAGGGCTAGGAGAGATGAGCCCCGAGCAGTTGTGGGAAACCACCATGAACCCTGCCACGAGGACTATGCTTCAAGTGCATATAGAAGAGGCGGCTAAGGCCGACGAGGTCTTCCACATGTTGATGGGAGAGGAAGTGCCGCCGCGCAAGGCCTTCATCCAGGCCCACGCCAAGAGCGTCAAAAACCTCGACGTCTGACAGTCCCTCCAGGTCTTCCAATCCTTTCCCTAGGTTTTTTCTTCATCCGCATCCACCCCACAGGGCTAACGGGCTACCGGAGCAAATACACAACCAGCAAGGCCACAAAGATGATGAGGGCCACGATGAACAGGAATTCGGCAATACGAAAAGTGCATGAGGCAATGCGGCGAGCGCCCAGAATCAGAGCGATGAGTCCAAGAGCCAGGAATATGATAGCTAGTGCCAGCAACATGGGCGTTCCCCCTTTACAGCCAGGCTATCCATGAGCATAGAGCGAGGCAGCGATCCTGTCAAGCCAGAGTGGTGCAAGGCTGTTTACCAACCCGATCCATGTTCTAACTTCCCCGTGCCAGGGGTCAATGGACATAGGCCGGCAGAGGCTACACAGCAAGGCTTCATCCGCGTTGCGCAAGCGGTCGGATCGCGGATTTGAAGACATTTTTTCTCTGTGCTACTATTGGCGTGGGTTTGTCACAACGGTAAAACAGGGTGACTGGTACTAGCGGAGTATCTTGATGGCAACAGTGAGAACCTGGTTCCTGGAAACGCGTCCGTCATTCTTGCTTCTGGTTCCGGCGTGCGTCCTTCTCGGTCTAGCCACAGCGGTTTATGATACGCGGGAGCTAAATGCGCTACATTTTGGTCTGGCTTTCCTGGGCGCGTTGCTAGCCCACATCAGCGTCAATGTGCTCAACGACTACTTCGATTACCAAACGGGGATAGACTTGAATACCAGAAGGACGCCCTTCAGTGGCGGCAGCGGCATACTGCCTGCTGGCCTGCTCAGTCCACGAAAGGTCTTCATCTTCGGTATAGCTTGTCTTCTGGCAGTGGCCGCCATCGGAGCATATTTCATTTCTGAATACACGTGGAGGATACTTCCCATTGGCGTTCTGGGTGTTCTGGTGGTGTATTTCTACACCACTCACCTGACCAAGGACCCTCTGCTCTGCGCCATAGCCCCTGGGCTGGGGTTTGGCCCTCTGATGGTCTTGGGCATCTACTTCACTCAGACAGGCGAATATACCCTGTCAGCCGGGCTGGCATCGATGATACCCGGGTTCCTGGTGAGTAACCTCCTGCTGCTGAACCAGTTTCCTGACGTTGAAGCGGATAGGGCAGGAGCCAGGCGTCACCTTCTTATAACCCTGGGGAGAGAGCGCAGTGCCAAGATATACGCCGGGTTGATTTTAGCTACCTACGTCTGGTTGGTTTTCTCGGTGGCCTTCCAGAAGTTGCCGTGGGGCGCCCTGCTCGGCCTGCTCACCCTGCCTCTGGGGATTCAGGCGGTGAGGGGTGTTTTGAGATACTCCGAGGATATAGATAACCTGATACCTTTCCTGGCTCGCAACGTCATGGTCACACTGCTGACGCCTCTCCTGGCAGGCGTGGGCATCTTGATAAGCACGGCCTTCTCCTAGTCAGGGCCACCTGAGCAAATTCTGGCCCACCAAAGGCGCCCACAGCTACAAAGAGATGTGCCTCCAGAGGCTCTTAGTGCCTTATGATGAAGCCGAGGAAATCCCCGCTGTACTCTCCCCATTCCACCTCCACCCTCTCAACCCTGGCGTCCACGGGGCCGCGGCGCAGGTGCTTCAGCAGTTCCTCCAGCCGCGACCTCTCTCCCTCAGCTTTCACCTCTACGGCCCCAGTATGAGGCAGGTTGCGCACATAGCCAGTTAGGCCTAAGGCCGTGGCATGTTGCCGCACAAAGGCGCGAAAATAGACGCCCTGCACCAGACCTCTGACCAGGGCGTGAAGCGACGCCAAACTGGAATCAGATCCACAATCATAAACAGTCATCCAACCCTCATTCTAGAAAAGCATGAAGTCTGTCAAGGCGCTTTAGCCCCTGCCGCCGAGCCAGGTCAACGGCTTCGGCGAACTCTTCCCTGGCAATAGACCGGCTCAGCAAGGGAAAGCGGAAGGCCTGGTGGCAAGGGTGATATTGTGCCATAACGTTGAGGTAGGTATTGAGGGAAATCTCTCTGGCCAGAAAGCGGGCGATCTCCTCAGTCCCCGCCAGCCCGTGGGGCAACACCAGGTGACGGATCAGCAGGCCCTTGATGGCAATCCCCCACTCATCTACCTCGAGATCGCCCACCTGCCGATGCATCTCATTTACCGCTGCTCTGTTCACTGACGGGTAGTTATCAATGCCGGAATACTGTCGGGCGATTTCATTATCGGAGTACTTCATATCAGGCATGTAGATGTCCACTATCCCCTCCAGGAGCTTCAGGGTTTCCACCGAGTCGTACCCGCCGCTGTTGTATACCAGAGGGGCGGAAAGGCCCTCGGCAACAGCCAGCTCCAGGGCCTCCAGGATTTGGGGGACCACATGTGTCGGACTCACCAGATTGATATTATGGCATCCCCTCTTCTGAAGAAAAAGCATCATTGCCGCCACCTCCTCCGTGCTGACCTCCCTCCCCTCCCCCATCTGGCTTATGGAGTAATTCTGGCAGAAGACACATTTCAGATTGCAATTGGTGAAGAATATCGTCCCTGAGCCACCCCGGCCCACCAGCGGCGCTTCCTCGCCGAAGTGGGGGCCATAGCTGGAGACCAGCGCCCGTGCTCCTGTACGGCATTTGCCTAACTCGCTCCCTAGGCGATTGGCCTGGCAGTCATGCGGACACACCCTGCAACTCCTCAGAATTTGTCTGGCCTCTTCTACCCGCTGGCTAAGTCCGCCACGGCGATAAAGGCCAACGTAAGACGCCATCCTCCCATCCTTCAAGCCAGGACCTCTTCAATTTCTTCCTGCTTATCTATCATACCCTCAGGTTAAATCAATGTTACAGGACAAGGCAAGTGGGGCAAGGCCTGGCGATTTATGAGCATGCCCCTGCCCCCCTGATGTGCTTCCCAATCCCCCACCCCAGGGATAGCCACGGCCGCCTGAGGCGACCTCGCTCTGACATAGGGCATCCTGACTCCAATCGCTGATCGAGAAACTACGCCTTTCCTTTGCATCAATAGCACTTTTTGGTAAACTTATGATGCAAGCAAGGATGATACCTAAATACAACCCGGGCGAGATCGAGCCCAAATGGCAAGAGAAGTGGGCTGTCGACGGAATCTACCGCGTAAGAGAGGACACCAGCCGCCCTAAGTGGTATGAGTTGACCATGTTCCCCTATACATCGGGGGATCTCCACATCGGCCATTGGTACGCCATGGCCCCCTCCGATACCCACGCCCGCTTCAAGCGAATGCAAGGATACAACGTCCTCCATCCCATGGGCTTTGATGCCTTCGGGCTTCCTGCTGAAAATGCCGCTATCAGCCGGGGTATCCATCCGTCTACCTGGACGATGCAAAACATCGAGAATATGCGGCGTCAGCTTAAGCGAATGGGCTCGTGCTACGACTGGAACCGAGAGGTGATCACCTGCCTTCCAGAGTACTACCGCTGGACACAATGGCTGTTCCTCAAACTATATCATGCCGGGTTGGCCTACAGAGCTAGAGCCCCCGTTAACTGGTGCCCACACTGTCAGACCGTGCTGGCCAATGAGCAAGTTATCGGTGAAGGCAAATGTGAGCGCTGCGACACCCCGGTCATCAGAAAAGACATAGAGCAGTGGTTCTTCCGGATCACCCGCTATGCTGAAGAGCTCCTGGATCACTCGCGTATGCAATGGCCAGAGCGGATAAACATCATGCAGACGAACTGGGTGGGACGGAGCGAAGGAGTGGAGATATCCTTCGGGCTGGATTACCCCGGAGTGGAGACCAAGGAACTGCGCGTATTCACTACCCGCCCTGATACCATCTACGGGGTCACCTTCGCCGTCCTTGCCCCGGAACATCCCCTGGTGGCGAATCTCACCGCTCCCGAATGTCGGGCAAAGGTGGAGGAATACGTTGCCTGGACAAGACACCAGACGGAGATCGACCGCTTGTCCACTGAGCGGGAGAAAAGCGGCGTATTCATTGGAGCGTATATTACCAACAGGCTTAACGGTGAGCGAGTCCCTCTCTGGATTGCCGACTACGTGCTACCCAGCTACGGCACCGGAGCAGTAATGGCAGTACCAGCCCATGATAGCCGCGATTTTGAGTTCGCCAAGAGATTTGGCCTGCCTATTCGGATGGTCATAGCACCGCCTGAATGGAACGGAGGGGAGCTACAGCAGGCCTACGTTGACCAGGGCACTATGGTGAACTCGGGCCGGTTCAATGGAATGACCAGTGAAGAAGGATGGAAGGCTATCGCCGACTTCATGGAGAGCCAGGGCTATGGCAGGCGGATGGTCACCTACCGCCTCCGAGATTGGCTTATCTCCCGCCAGCGCTATTGGGGGGCACCAATTCCTATTGTTTACTGCGACCGCTGCGGCATCGTTCCTGTGCCTGAGGAAGACCTGCCCGTGCTCCTTCCTCCGGATGCTGAATTCAGACCCACGGGGGAGTCGCCCCTCAAGTACTGCGAGTCCTTCGTCAATACCTCCTGCCCCCGGTGCCATAGACGCGCCAAGCGCGAAACAGACACCATGGACACCTTTATGTGCTCCTCCTGGTACTTCCTGCGCTATGCCAGCCCCCACTATGATCGAGGCCCCTTTGACCCCGAGAAGGTCAAGTACTGGCTGCCCGTGGATCAGTACACGGGTGGCGCAGAACACGCCGTGATGCACCTCCTCTATGCTCGGTTCTTTGTCAAGGCTATCCGAGACCTGGGCCTGGTAGACTTTGATGAGCCTTTTATTCGTCTCTTCAATCAGGGGGTCATCATTGCTCAGCGACAGAAGATGAGCAAATCCCGCGGCAATGTAATCAACCCAGACCAGTACGTAGCAGAGATGGGTGCTGATGTGGTCCGCGCTTACCTGATGTTCATCGGGCCCTGGGAACAGGGGGGAGAGTGGGATGACAGTGGTATCAATGGCATGAGCCGCTGGCTCCATCGAGTATGGGGCCTGGTATTGCAGGGGGTGGAAATTCCCTGGCCCAAGAAGGCTATCGATGAGCAGGCAGAAAAGGAGTTGCGCCACAGGACGCACCGGACTATCAAGAAAGTGACGGCGGACCTGGAAAGGTTCCGATTTAATACAATGCTGGCCTTTCTGATGGAATTCACCAACTATCTGACAAAAGTGTCATCGGAAAGGTCAGTCAGCGCTTCGGCCTGGCGTGAAGCTGTTGATACTCTACTTCTTCTCCTTGCCCCCACAGCCCCTCACATGACAGAGGAGTTGTGGACTAGAACAGGGCATCCCTACAGCATTCATAACCAGGACTACCCGAAGTGGGACGAAGACCTGGCAGCCGAGGAACAAATCACTCTGGTCATCCAGGTCAACGGAAAGGTGAGGGACAAGGTCTCTGTCCCTGCCTCTATTACTGAAGCCGAAGCTCAGCAAATTGCCCTATCCCAAGCACGGGTGAAAGCCCACTTGCAAGGAAAGGAGGTGACCAAGCTAATCTACGTGCCACAGAAGTTGGTAAACCTGGTAGTCCGATGATGAAGGTTCCAAGTAATCAAATGGCCTCAGCCAATTACTGCTGCCTTCAATATGAAGGCGGTTGAGATAGGGCAGCACAAGCTGGACATATTCGTTAGTTAAAGGGAGGAATGATGGATTACAAGTACATTCTCTACGAGGCAAAGGATCATATAGCCACAATTACGCTCAACAAGCCAGAGAAGTTGAACGCTTTTCAGTGGCTGGGGCGGGGCGAGGATGCCGCCGAGGTATGGTCCGCTTTTCAGCGAGGAGCCGATGACGACGACGTCAAGGTGATAATCCTGAAAGGATCGGGGCGAGCCTTCACGGTTGGCCACGATCTGACCAAGGTGGGCTTCCTCTATGGAATGGGTACGGGCAAAGAAGGCGAGCGCCGCCCGAGCCAGAGGATAAGGCTGAAGTACGACAAGATGGGGATGGATGACAACATGATGAATGTCTTCCTCAATCCCAAGATCACCATCAGCCAGCTACACGGTTGGTGCATTGGCGGGGGGATATACTTCCCGCTACTGACTGACCTTGCGGTGGCCGCCGAGGATGCCCAGCTCGGACTGACCGAGCAGAGGTTGGGATTCTCCGGCAGCGGCGTGCTCGGCATAACGCACCTGATCTACCACGTGGGTATGAAGAGAGCCCTGGAGCTATTGCTCACCGGCAAGATAATCACCGGCAAGGAAGCAGCCGAAATAGGCCTGGTAAACAAAGCTGTGCCACTGGATAAGCTGGATGAGGAGACCATGAAGCTGGCCAAGGCCATCACTCTCCTTCCGCGCGATGGCATCGCCATTGGCAAGGCCACCCGCCACGTTATCTATGACCGACTGGGGCTGATCAGCGACTTCATCCCGGCCTACATCTCGCACACCCTGTTCACCAACCTGAGATGGGAGGACGACGAGTACAACTTCTTCAAAGAGAGGCGAGACAAGGGTTCCGCCAGGGAAGCCTTCAAGCAGAGGGACAAGCGCTACGAAGGGCTGGTGTAAAGACCGAACCAGCTTAGATCGCGTGTCGGGGTAAGCATAATAAGCATAATGGGGAGACCCGACAATAGTCAGGGTCTCCCTTCTTCCTGATCCCTAATCGGTGGACTCTTCTCCACCATGCCATCCCCGTCCTTCTGGGAAGAACAATGTTTGTGCTCCGCGCATGGCGGAGGGCTGCGTTGCAGGGCTTGGTGTAGAAAGCAGAAACATTACCACCCACACCGCATGATGACGCTTTCTCTGAGCGCTAAACCACTGTCATAATTGTAGAACATGCACACAAGTACCTTGCCACTGACCCAGTCCCGTGGTATGCTGACTTAGGCTGAGCCTGAAGGGTCTTTCAACAAGGCATGGCATCCCTCTCTTAGGAACCTGCCTTCGACAGATCCGCCGGGCTAGAGATGCCAAGCGCGGTCGGACTGGTCTATCGCCTTTGGCACTACAAGACGATTGCCGGAGGAAGGCAAAATGGAGGTGTTCCCATGAAGTCTTTCTTGTTGATCGCAATAGCACTACTCCTGGCTATCGGAGCTATCGCTGGATGTGGCGGCGGGACACCGGCCAGCAAGGTGGACACGGATGGCGACGGAGTACCTGACGAACTTGAGGTGGCCGGTTACTACTGGAAAGACGGCAAGTTCGTGAAGTGGAACGGCGATCCGAATATCGTCTATTACCGTACCGATCCCACCCAATTCTCCACCGACCAGGACCCCTATGGAGACGGCATGGAAGTGTCAGGAGTCAAGATGGACACTTCGGTTGCCGCGCCGGGGAATCATCCCCTGGTACCAGCCTGCCCTGACGTCTATATCTCCATGAGCGGCTATGACGTGATACCCAAGGCCACAATTCAGAGCTCCGCAGGCGGTACCCAGCAAAGTGCCTGGAGCAATGCAGTGACCAACGAGAGAAGCATGGAACACAGTTGGAGCGTGACTGTGACTGCCGAAACCACGATAGGCCCCATACCACAGGCGAAGGTCAGCGTATCCAGCACTGTTGGAGGAAAGTATGGGAGCAGGCACCAGGTAACCGGTTCCACATCAGGCTTCAGTCAGCAGGACTGGGCAGAGGCCACCACCACAGATCCATCCCAGGCAGCCAAGATCAAGCTGCGCCTGCGGTTCGAGAACCGCGGCACGGCTGCCGCCCAGAACATCATCCCTACCATCAGCCTGATACTGGGCAATAAGACCATGGCTACCTACAAGCTGCCGCAAGACTCCATGATCAACGTTCTGGCGGTCAACCAGAGCTTTCCCCAAGCCAGTGAATGGGTCGTCGGTGGCGACATTGAGAGTGAGATCGTCGTCACCCTTGACGAACTGAAGTCCATCCAGATGGGTGTCCCCCTCTTCCTGGAAGTTGCCCAGATGCAGGCAGGGGTTCTGGAGCAGGACGAAAAAGGCAAATGGCAACTGGTGGATACCTGGGCCAACTATCAGCCCAGGATAGACGGGGTGTGCGCCCGCCTGTCCGTGGACCTGGGCGGCGGCAATATGAAGTCCTACCGGGTATTCGCCAGGTCGCAGAACGGGCCAACGGTTACTGGTAGTGTCAAGAGAAGTGTGTAAATTGAGGGATAGGCTTCTCCTTCCAGGTTGAGTTAAGGTGATTGGTAATGCCATAGATGATCCGATCAACACTCTCAGGATTCTGAAAACAGCTCATGGGCCT